>NZ_BAABHS010000012.1:0-265986 GCF_039542225.1 Yinghuangia aomiensis
AAGTCCGCCCAGTCGTCGTCGAGTTTCACGTACAGTGCGATCGCGAGGGTGTCGAGGTCTGTCGTCACAAACGGATCCTGGACACCCTCGCTCCATGCCCGCAGGCATTCGGAAAGACTCGTCTAGGCCGTGCGGGATGCCATGACGACTCCGCCCGCCCGTCCCGCTCTTCCCGCCACCCTCGGCTCACCCCGGCCTGGCTGTCCGGTGTCCTCACCTCCTCCGGGCGTCGGGCGTACGTGAAACGGAAACCGGCCCGGCGCGGGGGCCCCTGATCCCCACGCACGGGCCGGTGCTTTGCCTCCCGACCGGCTCCGCCCTGCGCGGCGCTGTCCTTCTCCACTCGGTCCTCGTCGGCTGCGTACCCCTCAGCCGAACAGCACCGGGATCTCCGTCGCCCCCCGCTCGTACATGCCGATGAACCTCGGCGGTGCCGCGTCCGGGTCGAGGCGCAGGTTCGGCAGCCGGTCCAGGAGGGCGCCGATGCCGACGGCCATTTCGGCACGGGCGACGTGGGTGCCCAGGCACACGTGCGGGCCGCGGCCGAAGCCCAGGTGGGCGCGGGCCGGGCGGGTGGGGTCGTAGTCGTCCGGGGACTCCCAGCGGGCGGGGTCGCGGTTGGCGGCGCCGATGCACAGGTGCAGGACCGAGCCGCGCGGCAGGGACATGCCGTGGAAGTCGATGTCGCGGGCGACGTAGCGGGAGAACATCGGGTCGGTCGGCGTCCAGCGCAGGGATTCCTCGATCGCCGGGCGCAGCAGTGCGCGGTCGGCGCGGACCGCGTCGAGGACTTTCGGGCGGGCGAGCAAAGCCGCGAGGGTGATGCCCATCTGCTTCCAGGTGGTGCCGGATCCGGCGACCAGCAGCAGGTAGGCGAAGGACATGATCTCGGCGTCGGAGAGGCGGTGGTGGACGCCGTCTTCGTCGGTGAGTTCGGCTTCCACGAGCACGCTGAGCAGGTCGTCGCCGGGCTGTTCGCGGCGGGACGCGACGGCGGGCGCGACGATGCCCGCGAAGACGGCGGTGTCGATGGCGCCGGGGATCATCGAGGCACGCAGGTCGAGGGCTTGTGCGGCGGGGATGCCGAGGCTGCCGGTGATGGTGAGCGTGGGGATGGCGGCGCAGAAGTCGGTGTTGAGGTCGGCGCGTCCGGCGGCGGCGAAGTTGTCGATCAGGGCGTGGACGGTGGTGGTGATCCAGTTGTCCATCCACCATTTGGCGCGCGGCGGGACGAACGACGGCTGCACGAGGCCGCGGTAGCGGCGGTGCTCTTTGCCGTTCATGTAGAGGATGCTGCTTTGGGGGCCTTCGATGCCGTGCTCGAAGTCGCGGCCGTCGGCGGCGCTTTCGGAGGACACGAACACGGTTTCGTCGCGGAACGCGGCGTCGCAGGCGGCGTAGGAGAAGGCGCTGAAGTGCTCGCGTTCGGGGTGCGGGAGGCCTTGGAAGGCCGCGGGTCCGGCGAAGCCGGTGAGTTCGTGGACGATGCCGCGGTGCACGGGGGCGGCTTCACGGAGCCGGTGCCAGACGGGATACGGGTCGTCGTGGTAGGCGGCGCCGCTGTGTTCGTTGACGCCGCTGCGCAGGTCGAAGAGTTCCTTGAGGCGCGTCGGGTCGAGGGCGCCGACGTCGGAGGTCATGGTCGCGTGGTCCTTCCGGGTCGGCTATTGGGCGACGAATCCGCCGTCGACGGGCAGCAGGACGCCGGTGATGTTGCGGGCCGCGTCGGAGGCGAGGAACAGCGCGGCGGCGGCGCAGTCTTCGGCGGCGATCGGGCGGCCGAGGGGGTGCGCGGAGCCGACGTCGCGGCCGGCTTCGTCGCCGATGCCCTGGGATCCGTGCGCGGCGTCCGGGACCATGAAGTTGGTGGCGGGCATCGCGGCGGGGCATACGGCGTTGACGCGGATGTCGTCCTTGGCGCATTCCACGGCGACGCCGCGGGTGAGCTGGTTGACGGCGCCCTTGGTGGCGCCGTAGACGGTGCCGCCCCAGCCGACCATGCCGGCGATCGAGCCGGTGTTCACGATGACTCCGCCGCCGCCTTGGGCGCGGAACTGCCGGATGGCGGCCTGGCAGCCGAAGATGATGCCGCGGACGTTGACGGCGAGGAGCTTGTCGATCTGTTCGGCGGTGTGGTCCTCGGTGAGCATGCCGAAGGCGGGGGTGGCGATGCCGGCGTTGTTGACGACGACGTCGAGCCGGCCGCGGCCCGCGACGGCCGCGGCGATGGCGGCGTCGACGTCGGCCTGCACGGTGACGTCGCAGCGCACGGCGGTGCCGCTGCCCTTGGTGTCGGGTTGCTCGCCGATCAGCCGGACCGTTTCCGCGGCCCAGTCCTCGCGCAGGTCGGCCGCCACGACGTGTGCGCCTTCGCGGGCGAACAGGAGCGCGGTGGCCCGTCCGACGCCCGAGCCGGCACCGGTGACGACCACGGATTTGCCGTCCAGCAGCACTTCTTCTCCCATCGGTCCGGCGGTTGTCCGCATCAGCGCAGGTCTTCGAGCGGGCCGAGCACGAGGTGCTGGACCTCCTGGTATTCGCGCAGTCCCGCGACGCCGCGTTCGCGGCCGATGCCGGACTGCTTGATGCCGCCCATCGGCGTGTAGGCGTTGGCCGCGGGGCGGTTGACCAGCACGGTGCCGGAGCGGATGCGGCGGGCGACGGCGAGTCCGGCGCGGACGTCGGCGCTGTAGACGCCGCCCGACAGGCCGTACTCGCTGTCGTTGGCGATGGCCACGGCCTCGTCGAGGTCGCGGTACGCCTGGATGCTGACGACCGGGCCGAACGCCTCGCGCTGCGCGATGGGGTTGGCGTTGTCGTCGACGGTGAGCACGGCCGGCTCCAGGTAGTGGCCGCGCGCGAGCCCCGCGGGCCGGACGCCCCCGGCGACCAGGCGGGCGCCCGCGTCGACGGCGTCCGCGATCAGGCCGGTGATGCGGGCGTGCTGCGCCGCGGAGACGACCGGGCCGACCGCGGTGGCGGGGTCCTGCGGGTCGCCGACCGGCATCGCGCGGGCGACCGCGGTTGCCTGGGCGACGGCGTCGTCGAAGGCCTCGGCGGGCACCAGGACGCGGCTCTGCGACGAGCAGGCCTGCCCGGCGTGCGCACCGAACACCGCAGCAACGCCCGCGCCGACGTTGCGCACCGCGTCCGGCAGGTACAACTGCACGGACTTGCCGCCGAGTTCGAGGACAAGGCGTTTGACGGTGGGCGCGGCCTGCGCGGCGATCCGGCGGCCGACCGCGGTCGACCCGGTGAACGACACGCAGTCGACGCGCGGATCCGAGGTGAGCAGCTCGGCGCCGGCGGAACCGGGCTCCGGCAGGATGTTGAGCACGCCCGGCGGCAGCCCCGCGCGGTCGGCCGCGGCACCCAACGCGAGCACCGACAGCGGCGCGAGGGGGCTCGGCCGCAGGATCACCGAGCAGCCCGCGGCGAGCGCCGAGAAGACCTTCCATACGGCGGGCTGGAGGGGGAAGTTGTAGGGGGTGATGGCCGCGACGACGCCGCACGGCTCGTACCGGCGGATGCTCATCAGCACGTCGTGGCCGGCCGGTCCGGCGATGTGCCCGTCGAGCGGGAGTTCGTTGTGCTCCCACTCCGGCAACGTGGCCAGCAGCGCCGGAAGTTGGCGGGCCTGCTGCAACGCCATGTCGACCTGCAGGAGTCCGGCGATGCGGACCGGCGTGCCGGTTTCGCGGATCACCGTCCGGACCAGGTCGTCGCGCACGCCGTCCAGCACGTCGACCATCGCGGCGAGCAGGCGCACGCGTTCGGCGAGCGGGACGGACGCCCACACGCCCGCGTCGAAGCTGCGCCGGGCGGCGGCCACCGCGGCGTCGAACTGCGCCGCGTCGGCGGCCGGGGCGTGGGCGAAGTCCTCTTCGGTCGCGGGGTCTTCGACCGCGAATCCGGGGTCGCGGCCGTCCGCGAACCGGCCGTCGAGGTACAGCTGTGCGGCGTCGAGCAGGTCCGCCACGTTCGGCCTCCGGGGGTCGTCGCGGGCGCCGGGGACACGCGGGGCCGGTCCCGGGCGGCGGCCAAGGGGTTGGCCAGGACGAGGGCTGTGGGGAGTGGCTGTGCGGGGTGGCGCCGTACGGAGACCGCGGACGGAGGATCATCGGGGTCGAAATGATCCGACCCGACTAGTCCAACCCGAGCGGCGGCTAATAGTATATTAGCGATGCTGCTGCGATCCTAGCGGCATTCGATCGCCGGTTGTCAAGGAGCCGACATGCCATTGGTGGCGTCGCCCGCGGTGCTCCGCGCCGTGGACATCCTGGAAACGCTGGCCGCCGACCCGGCCGAGGCCATGACGGTCAGCGAGGTCGCGCGCATTCTCGACATGCCGCGCGCCAGCTGCCACACCGTGCTCCTCGCGTTGGCCGAACGCGGCTACGCGGTACGCGGCGAAGGCGACTTGCGCTACCGCCTCGGCCCCGCGTGCATCGCGGTCGGCGACGCGGCCCGCAGCATCAACTCGGCGCTCGCCGTCACCGGACACGAGGCCGAGGCGCTCGCCCGGCAGACCGGGACGTGCGTGGGCGTATCCGTGCGCACCGGCGACGAGATCCGGGTCGTGGAAGTCTTCGACCACGGCGCCCCGTTCGCGGTACGCGGGCACGTGGGCCAGGCGATCCGCCTGGCCCCGCCGTTCGGCACCGGCCTCGTCGCGTGGGCCGACGACGCGGGCGTGGACGCGTGGCTGGACGCCGCAGCCGTCCCCCTCGGCGAGGCGGCCCGCACCCGCTACCGCGCCGCGCTCGCCGCCATCCGCACCCGCGGCTACAGCGTCACCGTGGCGACCCCCCGCAACCCGGAACTCGCCGACGCCCTCGCCACCCTGGCGGACACCCCGGACGCGGAGGAAGCCCGCCGGGTCCGCGACGACGTGGTCCTCGAACTCACCCACAGCGAATACCTGCCGACCGACCTGGACGCCGACCACCCGGTGCGCATGCTGCAGTGCTCCGCCCCGGTCTTCGACGTCCTCGGCAACGTCGTCGCCAAGATCATGGTCTTCGGCCCGAACTACGACCTGACCCCGGACGAGGTCGCCCGGCTCGGCGAACTCCTCAAGGAGGCAACGGAACGAGCCACCCGCCACATCGGCGGCAAGGCACGGACCCTCGAACCCCGCTGACCCGTGCGGCGGCGGCTCGCGACGCCGAACCGCGAGCCCGGCCGCACGCCGGAATGACGAAGCGCGGCCGACCGGATGTCCGGTCGGCCGCGCTTCGTTTCGCTGCCGGAGGTGTCCTGTCCGTCTACGCCGGGTGGACCGGCACGTCGATGCCGTGCGCGGCCACCGTGCGGACGCCGCCCTCGGCGAGCTTGTAGGACAGGCCGACGAGGGCCGTCTGCCCCGCCTCGACCTGCTCGGCGAGGACGCGCGAGCGGTCCAGGAGCAGGTTCACGGTGTGCCGGATGTGCTCGTCGACGATGTCGTCCGGGTCCTCGAGGCCGGCCGCGTGGGCGGCGAGGACGCTCGGGGTGACGCGTTCGACGACGTCGCGGACGTAGCCGGTCGGCGTCAGGCCGTCCTGGAGCGCCTGCGTGGTCGCCGCGACCGCGCCGCACGAGTCGTGGCCGAGGACGGCGACGAGGCGGCAGTCGAGCATGCTGATGCCGTACTCGATGCTGCCGAGCACCTCGGGGCCGAGCACGTGCCCCGCGGTGCGCACGACGAACAGGTCGCCGATGCCGCGGTCGAAGATGATCTCCGCGGCGAGGCGCGAGTCGGCGCAGCCGAAGAGCACCGCGAACGGCGTCTGGGCAGGGGCTTGCGCGGCGCGGCGGTAGGCGTCCTGGTTGGGGTGCGCGGGGGTGCCTGCCACAAACCGCTGATTGCCTTCGAGGAGCACCTCGAAAGCGTGGGCCGGGTCCGATATGGGCGCGTCGATCATGGGCGGGATCTTATGGCGCGACGGGCCCGCGAGCACATGGGGTGACCGCCATGCGGACCCCTTCCTGCTTGTCCGACCTGGAGGTTTACGCGGGTCATCGGCCCGCTGCGCTGGGCGGACGGGGCGCGGCGGCCGGCGGGGTGTGCGCAAGGTCTCATGCCTGGTGGCGGGCTTGCGGGGCCCGAAGGCAGGGCCTCCGGTGCGGCGGATCGTTCCTGCGCGGACCGGGGTAGCGCGCATGCCGACGCGCTGCGTCCGCCGCGCGATCGAGGAAGGCAGGCAACACACCGAGGATCCCCCGCGCGGGGTATCCCGCTGCGCCGTTCCGGTGACCCCGTCGCGCGCCCCGTGGACCGGCGCCTCTCCGGCCTGCGGTAGTGGTGGCCGGACTTTGTCTCCTCGGCTTCGGGAGGGCCGCCGATGCCGGACCAGTCTCCGCCTCCGCCCCCGCCTTCGACTCCGCCTCCGCCGTCCCTCGCGTGGCGGTGGTTCACGGGGTTGGCATGGGCGCTCGTCCCGGCGGCGGTGACCGGGGGCCTGGTGTGGTTCGGCCGCGCCCATACCCCGGACTACGCGGCGAGCTTCTTCGGCAGCCGCTTCGCGGACGCGCAGCACCTCAAGGCCGACCTCGGCACCGCCCTGCTCGGCTTGGCCGTCCTGCAACTCCTTCTCGCGCTGGCGATGTACGGAGTGCTGCCGGTCCCGCAGGCCGCCCGGCACCGCCTGGCGACGGGGCACCGGGTGGGCGGCCTGGCCGCGTTCCTGGTGTCGCTGCCGATTGCGGTGCACTGCATCCGGGCTTACGGGGTGGCCACGTACGACACCCGGGTCACCGTCCACTCGCTTGCCGGCTGCTTCCTGTACGGCGCGTTCGCCGCCAAGGTCATCGTGGTCCGCAACCGCCGTGTCCCCGGCTGGGCGATCCCGATCGTGGGCGGCGTCCTCGTCGTGGCGATCGCCCTGCTCTGGTACACGGCGGCGCTGTGGGACTTCAACGAGCAGCAGGTGCCGGGCTTCTGACCCGGCGGGTCACGTGCCGAGCGCTTGGTCCACCTGGGCGCGGAACGCGTCCGGGGACACGGCGTTGCCGCCGCGGTCGAGCACGGTCACCGGGCGCCCGTCGAGCAGCACGGTCGGCGTGCCGCCGATGTCCTTGGCCACGAAGTCCGCTTCGACGGCTTTGACCCACGGCGCGAACGTGCTGTCGTTCACGCAGGCTTCGAACGCCGGGGTGCGCAGGCCGTCGACCTTGCCGGCGAGGTCGAGAAGGCGGGAGCGCTTGCCGAACGCGTCGTCGTCCTCGTCCGGCTGGTTGGCGAACAGCACCTCGTGGTAGTCCCGGAACTTGCCGGCCTGCTGCGCGCACGCGGCGGCGTTCGCGGCCCGGCGCGAGCCGTTGCCGCCGAGCCGGTCGTCGAGGAACGATGCGATGTGGTACTCGACGCGGAACCGCCCGGCGTCGGCGAGCTGCCGGATCGTCGGCCCGAGGGTCTTCTCGACGCGGTCGCAGAACGGGCAGCGGAAGTCCTCGTAGACGGTCAGCACCGCGGGCGCGTCGGCCCTGCCGTCGGGTATGACGGTCTGTCCGGGACCGGCCGCGCCGGGCGGCGGGGTGACCGGGCGGCCGCGCACGTCGTCGGTTCCGCCGCCGGAACTGTTGCCGACGACGATGCCGACGGTCGCCGCGATCGCGAGGACCGCGACGACGGACCCGCCGACGATCAGCCCCCGCCGGCGCTTCTCCGCGGCGGCCCGGCGCTGCCGTTCCGCGGCCATGCGTTCGCGCGCCGATACGCGCCGTTCGGCCTTCTTGCCCGGCTTGGTCGTGCCCATCGTGTCCATCCCCCCTGCCGTGTACCGAAGCCGGGGCGGGTGCCGCCGGCCCGGGGCGCCCGGCGGTCTGCGGACGGCCCTCCGAGGTAGTCGGATGCGCGCGGCGCGGAGTTCCGGGGACCTTCCGGGACCTGCCGCGACCAGGTGCGGCAGCATCGACGCGCGCTCGGTCACGCTCCCGGACGGGACACCGCCGGAGGTCCAGGCCCTGCCGGCGGCGTTGGCGCCGCCGCCCGCGCAGCCGGACGGCACCGACACCGGCACCGACACCGACACCGACCGCTCGGCGACCAGATCGCCGCGTCGGTACGCCGCGCGTTGGCGGACGGCAGCGTCCGGCCGGGTGAAAAGCTGCCCGCGGCCCGCGAGCTGGCCGCCTCCCTCGCCGTCAACGTGCACACCGTGCTGCGCGGCTACCAGCAGCTCCGCGACGAAGGCCTCATCGAACTGCGCCGAGGGCGTGGCGCGGTGGTGGCCGCGTCCCTGGACCCGGAGCGCTTCCGACTGTCCGAACGGGTGTCCGAACTGGTCGAACAGGCACGCTCGCTCGGCGTGCCGGACGACGAACTGATCGCCTTGGTGCGCACCGCGCTCGGCTGAGCGGACGCAGAGATCGGCGCCCCGCGGCGGCGCCTCAGCGCCGCCGCAGCCGCGGGTCCAGCAGGGACGGCGGGGTGTCGACCTTCTCCTCCGGCGCGAGGTCGACGCCCGGCGGCACGATCGCGTCGACGGCGTCCAGGACGTCGCCGCTCAGGACGGTGTCGGCGGCGGCGAGTTGGCTGTGCAGGTGCTCGAGGGTGCGGGGGCCGATGATGGCGGCGGTCACGGCGGGGTGCGCGGTGACGAAGCCGAGGGCGAGCTGGATCAGCGTCAGGCCGGCCTCGTCGGCGACGGCGGCGAGCTTTTCGACGGCGTCCAGCTTGGCCCGGTTGACCGGGAGGCCGGTGTCGAAGCGGTGCGGCATCAGCGCGGCGCGGCTGGTGGCGATGTCGCGGCCTTCGCGGATCGCGCCGGACAGCCAGCCCGACGCCAGCGGGCTCCACGCCAGCACGCCCAGCCCGTACTCCTCGGCGACCGGCAGCACGTGGGCCTCGATCGCGCGCTGGAGGACGGAGTAGCCGGGCTGTTCCGTGACGTACCGGCCCAGGTGGTGCTCGCGGGCGGCCCACTGGGCCTGCACGATGCGGTGGGCGGGGAAGGTCGAGGAGCCGAAGTAGCGGATCTTCCCGGCGCGTTGCAGGTCGGTGAGGGCGCCGAGGGTTTCTTCGTCGCTCGTCGCGGGGTCCCAGCGGTGGATCTGGTAGAGGTCGACGTGGTCGACGCCGAGGCGCCGGAGGCTGTTGTCCAGCGCGGTGGTCAGCCAGCGGCGCGACGCCCCGCGGTGATTGCGTTCGTCGCTCATCGGGAGCACGGCCTTCGTGGCCAGCACGATGTCGTCGCGGCGGCCGGCGATGGCCTTGCCGACCATTTCCTCCGACTCGCCGCGACCGTACATGTCGGCGGTGTCGATGACGTTGATGCCGCTTTCCAGCGCGGCATCGACTATCGCGGTCGCCTCCTCTTGGCCGGTGCGCCCGATGGCGCCGAAATTCATCGCGCCGAGCGCGAGGGTGCTGACCCGGACGCCGGTGCGGCCCAAGGTGCGGTACTGCATGACGGTGATCTCCCCTGTGCCGTGGGTGTGACGGGGACGGGGCGCGGACGACGGTCCGCCCGGCTCCCGATCTGCCACAATGAACAAACGGAACATCGTCCCGCTTCCATCCCGACGATACGGAACACTGTCCCGTTTATCAATCCCGACCCCGGAAGGACCGGCCCGTGACCGACGGCGAGCAGCACGCCGCCCCCCGCCCCAAGCGGGCGGACGCGCGGCGCAACGCGGAAACCCTGCTCGACGCGGCGGCCGCCGTCTTCGTCGCGTCCGGCGTCGACGCGCCGGTGCGCGACATCGCCGCCGCGGCCGGCGTCGGCACGGCGACCATCTACCGGCACTTCCCGACCCGGGCGGACCTGATCGTCGCCGTGTACCGGCACCAGGTGGAGGCGTGCGCCGAAGCCGGGCCCGCGCTGCTCGCCGAGGCGCCCACCGCGCACGAGGCGCTGCGGCGCTGGATGGACCTGTTCGTGGACTTCCTGGCCACCAAGCACGGGCTCGCCGCGGTACTGCAGTCCGACGATCCGGGCTTCGCGCCGCTGCACGCGTACTTCCTCGACCGGCTCGTGCCGGTGTGCACCGAACTGCTCGGCGCCGCGGCCGGAGCGGGCGAGATCCGGTCCGACATCACCGCGTACGAACTGATGCGCGGCGCCGGAAACCTGTGCATCGGCGCCGAGGACAACCCCCGCTACGACGCGCGCCGCCTGGTCGGCCTGCTCGTCACGGGACTGGGTGCGCCGAACTGACCCGCACACCTCACCCATTCGCCGCACCGCCCTGCCCCGCCCCGCGGGAATGGTCAGTTTCGTCGTGAAACACCGACATTCCCCGGAAAGGCGGACATCATGGTGGAAACGGCAGCCCCGCAGCAGGTTGCGGGCATGCGGCTGCGCGAACTGGCGTTCGGCGCGGTGACGGCCGCGGGCGTGCGGGCGGCGCTCCGGCTGGGCATCCCGGACGCGCTCGGCACCAACCCCGAGACCCCGGACACTCTTGCCGAGCGCACCGACGTGGACCCGCGCGCGCTGCGCCGGCTCCTGCGCGCGCTGGCGTCGCACGGCATCTTCACGGAGCAGCCGGACGGACGCTTCGCGCACAACGACGCGTCGCGCCTGCTGCGCTCGGACACGCCGAGCAGCATGCGTCACGTGACGCTGTGGGCGACCGAGCCGTGGACGTGGCAGGTGTGGCCGAGGCTCGACGAAGCGGTGCGGGAGGGCCGCAGCGTGTTCGCGGACGTGCACGGCAAGGAGTTCTTCGACTACCTGCACGCGGACGCGCCCGAGTCCGCCGAGGTGTTCAACCAGGCGATGACGCAGTCCAGCCGGCAGGCCGCCGAGGACGTCGCGGACGTGCTGGACCTCGGCGACGCACGCACCGTCGCGGACGTCGGCGGCGGCCAGGGCATGATGCTGGCCACGCTGCTGGAGCGGAACTCCGACCTGCGCGGCTACCTGCTCGACCTGCCCGCGGTCGTGGCCCAGTCGGACCCGCGGCTGCGGGCGGGCGGCGCGTTCGCGGACCGGGCCACGCTCGTGGCGGGCGACGTGCGCGACGACGTGCCGGTCGCCGCGGACGTCTACATCGTCAAGAACCTCCTCGAATGGGACGAGGACAGCACGCGCCGCACGCTGGCGAACATCATCTCGGCCGCCGAGCCGGGCGCCCGGGTCGTGGTCATCGAGAACCTCGTGGACGAGACCTCGTCGCCGAAGTTCACCACCGCGATGGACCTGCTCCTGCTGCTGAACGTCGGCGGCGCGAAGCACACGCGGGACAGCCTGGTCACCGCGATGGGCCGGGCGGGTCTCGCGACCGGGGAGATCACGTCGATCAACCCGTCGCTGCACATGTTCGACAGCGTCGTGCCGGACGAGTGACCTTGCCGCCGCGGCGAGGTGTCCGCGCCGCTTTCCGCGACGCACCTCGCTGCGGCGCCGAACTGGCTTTTCCCGCACGGTTGTCGGAGGCGGTCGGGGCGCCTCGGACGGGCCCGTTCGCGTGACGCAGGACCGGGTTCCTTCCGCTGAACGAGGGGCACTCTTGCCCCGAATGCACCAAAACACGGCAACTGCGGTCGCGGGCCCGTGCAGCGCGACGGACCGTGGAAGAGGCGCACCGCCGATCCCCAAGTGCTGATGACCCGTCAGCAGTCTTGCGGGCGCCGAAAGGAACGCATCATGCGTCGTGTACGCACCCTCGTTGCCGGTACCGCTCTCGGCTTCGCCGCGCTGACCATGGCCGTCCCGGCCGCCTACGCGGATGCCGGCCCGAGCGCCGCGGACAGCGGCAAGTCCTGGTCGTCGGGCGAAGAGCACAAGTCCGGTGGCATGGAGAAGGACAGCGGCGAGCAGAAGGGCCGCCCGCACGGCGGTCCGCACGCCGGCGTCGGAATCCTCGACGACGGTGCCGGTCTCGCGACCGGCGCGGTCCTGATTGCCGGTGGTCTCGGCCTGGGTGCGTACGCCCTGCGCCGCCGCACCTCCTCGGGCCCGGCCGCGGCCTGACCCGAAGCAGCACGGAATCGCGTGCCGTGGCATCCGTCCCCCGGACGGGTGCCACGGCACGTTCCGTTGGAGGCCCCGCCGCGGGCCCGACAGCCGGCACCCGCCGGCGGAAAGGCGGACTCGTGTCCGACGCACGGCCCCAGCGCACGGGGCGGACCAAGATGGTGGCGGTCGCAGCCGGGGCGGTGTTCCTCGGCGTGTGCGCGATCCAGAACGACCTGAAGAGCGAGAGCGGCCCGCCGCAGCCCGCGGCGGCGCAGGCGTCCCCGTCGGCTTCCGCTTCGCCCGCGGCCTCGGCCGCGACGAGCGCCAAGCCCAGCACGTCGCCGTCCCCGACCAAGCCGGCCTCGCTCGGCTCCTCCCCGCCCCTGCGGATCCGCATCGGGACGATCGGCGTGGACGCCCCCTTCGTCGGCCTCGGCCTGAACGCCAACGGCATCCTCGACGTCCCGAGCGCGACCAACCGCAACCTGGCGGGCTGGTACGAGGACGGCGTCACCCCGGGCGCCCGCGGCAACGCCATCGTCCTCGGCCACGTGGACACCAAGCTCGGCCCGGCGGTGTTCTGGGGCCTCGGCAGCCTGAAGGCCGGCGACGAGGTCGCCATCGACCGCGCGGACGGCAAGACGGCCAAGTTCAGCGTCGATTCGGTCGAGTCGTTCCCGAAGAACGCGTTCCCGGACGACCGGGTGTACGGGAAGACGCCGGACGCCCAACTACGCCTGATCACGTGCGGCGGCGTCTACGACAAGAAGCGGAAGGACTACCTGGACAACGTGGTGGTGTTCGCGCACTACACCGGGGCGTCCTGACCGGTTCCTCGCGCGCGCCCTCCCGGACGGCCGGTGCCGGGAGGGCCTGCGTGGTCGGGCGAGACCCTTTTGCCGCTACTCGCCCGGGTGCTTGCCGTAGTAACGACGGACCACCTTCGCCAGCTTGCGCTGGATCGAGCGCAGGGTGCGGATCGTCGACTCGTCCGTGAGACCCGTGGTCGTGGGCCATTCGACGCCGGTACCGGCGAGGTCGCTGACGAAGACGATCTCGGCGGCCAGGAGCGTCCGCGCCCAGTCTGCCGGGGCGAGGGGAACGTCGTCACGGAGGGCGGCTCGAAGCCTGCGGCTCCGGTCGAGCAGGTCGCTCATGTCCGCGAACCCCATGCCGACAGCGAGCTGGTCACTGCATCGGGCCGGACCGCCCCACTCGGCGAGCGACCGCCGCAGCAACGCGATTTCGCTCGGGGCGAGGAGCGTGCGTGGCGCAACCGCGTGTTCCGGCACCGGCTCAGCCCTCCTCGGATCCCGCGCGACACGACGCGGATCACGCTACCTGCCGGCCCAGCCGCCGCCGGAGGCGGTGGGGCGCCGGAGCACGCAACGGCGGGCGGGCCGTAAAGCCCGCCCGCCGTCCGCCGTCCTTCACCCGCGCCCGACGTTCACCGCCAGCTCCCCCAACACGCGCGCGAGTTGCTTTTCCTCATCACCCACCGCCCCCTCCCCCCGCCAAGCCACGTACCCGTCCGGCCGTACCAGCACCGCACCCTCGGCCGAAACCCCGTGCAGCGCCGCCCAGTCCACGTCGCCCTCGGTGGCCAAGCCGTCCGGCGCCCCGTCCGCGACCGCGCCCACCGCGAAGACCTCGACCGGCCCTCCGACGGTCTCCGCGGCCCGGCGCCAAACTTCCCCGGCCTCGCCCGCGCCGGTCAGCAGCACGAACCGCGACTCGTACAAGTCGAGCAGCGACACCCGGGCCCCGTCCGATCCGCGCACGACCCACGCGTGCGGTGCGCGGGTCCCCGGCTCTCCGTTCGGCGGACGGAACGCCTCCGGCACCACCGGGGCATCCTCGGCGGCCCCGACCACCGCACCCACCGGATACCGGTAGCCCAGCACGACCCCCAGCACCCCGGGCTGCCGCCCCGCAGGCGGCCCACCCGCGCTACCCGAACCGGACGGCGGCCCACCCGCAGTCCCCGAACCGGCAGGCGGCCCACCCGAAGGCCGTCCACCCGCAGGCGGTCCACCAGGTCCACCAGGTCCACCAGGTCCACCAGGTCCACCAGGTCCACCAGGTCCACCCGACCCACCCGACCCACCCGGCACCACCCCGGCCGCCGCGTACCCCGGATGGCTGTGCTCCACCGACCGCGCCGACGCGCGCGCCGCCGTGGCCACCGCCACCGGGCGCCGCTCGGCCTCGTAGCTGTCCAGCAACCGCGCGGACGCCTGCCCCCGCAGCACCGCCGCCAGCTTCCACGCCAGGTTGTGCGCGTCCTGGATGCCGGTGTTGGAGCCGAACGCGCCGGTCGGCGACATCTCGTGGGCCGAGTCGCCGGCCAGGAACACCCGGCCGTCCCGGTAGCGTTCCGCCACCCGCTCGGCGGCATGCCATGCCGCCTTTCCGGTGATCTGTACGTCGAGGTCGTGGACGCCCATCGCCGCGCGGATGTGCGTGATGCAGCGTTCGTCGGTGAACGCCTCCAGCGGTTCGCCGTCCTCCGGGTGCCACGGCGCGTGGAACACCCAGCGTTCGACGTTGTCCACCGGCAGCAGTGCTCCGTCGCCCGCCGGGTTCGTCAAGTAGCAGACGATGAACCGGCGTTCGCCGACGTAGTCGGCGAGCCGCTTCGACGTGAACGTGATGCTCACGTTGTGGAACAGGTCGCCCGGCCCGGACGTCTTGATCCCGAGCCGTTCGCGCACCGGGCTGCGCGGACCGTCGGCGGCGATCACATAATCCGCCCGAACGGTCGAGCGCGCGCCGCTCTCGCGCGCCTCGAGAACCGCCGTCACCCCGTCCTCGTCCTGCTCGAACGACACCAGTTCGGTCCCGAACCGCACGTCGCCGCCGAGGTCGGCGGCGTACCGGGCGAGCACCGGCTCCAGGTCGTTCTGGCTGCACAGGCACCACGAGCTGGGCGAGAACTTGGCGAGGCCGCCACCCGGGTCGATGTCCTTGAACAGCCATTCCTGGTCGGGGCCGGCCATCGTCCGCGCCTGCAGGATGCCGTGGTTGTCGGCCAGCACCGCGGACGCGGCACGGATGCCCTGCTCGATGCCCGCGGTCCGGTAAAGCTCCATGGTGCGGACGTTGTTGCCGCGTCCGCGCGGGTGATGCGACGTCGCGGCGTGGCGTTCCACCAGCAGATGCCGGATGCCGAGTCGGCCGAGGAACACCGACGCGGACAGACCGACCAGCGATCCCCCGACGATCAAAACGGGCACCCGTTCCTCCGTCGGCCCTCCGCCCGCGGACGGGTCGCCGGGTCGCGGCCGGGATCTCTCAGGTCGTGCCATGGGTCTCTCCACCTTCACGGAGCGCGCCGAAGCTGACGTCTGCGTGTGCCCCCAATCCCCCGGCCATTCCATCGTTTTGTCTATTTGTCACTCATATGCCCTGGAAAAGGTGCCTGTTCCGCAACTTGTGTCCACGCTCGAACTCGGGGCTCACCAACGAAGGATGGACATGGACACCACGGTCCGAAGCCAGACCGACCGACCCGTCGACCGCTCCGCACCGCGCTCGCCCGCGGCCGGCCCGAAGCCCGGCCCGGCGGCCGACGGGCTGGTCCGCGGCGACGACGGCGCCAAGCTGCGCGTGCTGCTGATGCTGGAGATCCACGAAGGCTCGCAGGAGCGGTTCCTGGACGCGTACGAGAGCATCCGCGCGCAGGTCGCCGCGGTGCCCGGGCATCTGCGCGACCAGCTGTGCCAGTCGATCGAGGACCCGACGCAATGGCTCATCACGAGCGAGTGGGCGGGCAGCGACGAGTACCTCGAATGGGTGGACAGCGCCGAGCACCAGGAAATGGTGAAGCCGCTGCACGGCTGCGTCCGCGGCACCCGGTCGCTGCGCTTCGCCGTGGCTCGGGAAACCAGCCATTCGGAGCACGAAGCGCCGGCCGGCCGGACGCAGCAGAAGCAGAAGCCGCAGAAGCAGAACCGGCCCGCCGGCCCGCAGAAGTCCGCCGACGGAATCACCCGTGCGGCCCTCAGCTTCCCCGTGAAGCCGGGCAGCGAGTCGAAGGTCGCGGAGATCCTCGCGGCCTACGACCCGCCGGACCCGCACGTGGACGCGTCCACGACGCTGCACCGGACGTCGGTGTTCCTGCACGGCACCCAGGTCGTGCGCGCCATCGAGATCCAGGGCGACATGCGCGCCGCACTCGCGCACGTCGCCCGGCAGCCGCAGGTCCGGGCCGCCGAGGAGGCGCTCAACCCGTTCCTCGTCGAGGCCCGCGACCTGGACGACCCCGAGGCCGCACGGCAGTTCTTCATGAGCGCCGCGCTCGCCGAGGCGTTCCGCGGAGCCTCCCCCGACGCGGCGAAGGCCGGCACGACGCACCGTGCCGCCTTCCGCTACCCGGTCCGCCGGGGTGCCGCCGAGGAAGCCGCGAAGCTGCTGGCCGAGCACGACAAGGCGGCGCTCGCCGAGCCCAACGGGCTGCTGCTCGCGAGTTCGATCTACGTGCGGCAGGACATCCTGGTGCGCGTCGTCGACCTGCGCGAGCCGGTGGACGCCGACCCGGCCATCGCGCTGGGTGTGGACCGCAGCGGCCCGGCGCCGCTGGCGCGTCTGCTCGACTTCGATTTCGACGCCGGTCCGGCGGGCGACGCGGGACTCGCGCGCCTTCGGGCTGCCTGCACGATGACGCCGGTCACCGACCGGCGTGCCGCGGACGCGCGCTAGCGCATCCGGGTGCTTTTGCCCGCGCCCGTTCGGTGCGCGGGTTCGTCCCCCTTCCGGCGGCGTGCCCCCGGGCACGCCGCCTCGCCCCCTTGGAGGCGGCAGCCATGACCGCACAGCCCACCCGTGCCCCCGAACACCCGATGCCGGAGCCGATCGAGTATGCGATGCCGCCGCGCGTCGTGACCCTCGACGAGGTTCCGGCGAACCGGCGCCGCGGCGGCGACCTGCGGGTCACTCTCAGCCCCACGACCGTCGGTTCGACGTGCGGGTTCATGGGGTTGGCGATCGTCGCGCCCGGCGAGACGATCACCGAGCACTACCACCCGTATTCCGAGGAGTTCGTGCACCTCGTGAGCGGGACCCTCGAGGTCGACCTCGACGGTGTGACGCACGAACTGCACGCGGAGCAGAGCCTGATGGTCCCGCGGTTCATGCGGCACCGGTTCCGCAACAGCGGCCGGGTCGAGGCGCGCATGGTGTTCCAGCTGGCGCCGCTCGCGCCGCGGCCGGAGCTGGGGCACGTGGACACCGAGGCGCCGGTGGCGCCGCACGATTCCCATCCGGACGTGGGCGGCGCGCAGTGACGCGCCGCGTCGCGGTCACCGGGGTCGGTGTGGTGGCCCCGGGCGGCATCGGCGTTCCGGCGTTCTGGGACCTGCTGACCGCGGGGCGTACCGCGACCCGCGGGATCACGTTCTTCGACGCGGCGCCGTTCCGGTCGCGGATCGCCGCGGAGTGCGATTTCGATGCGGAGGCGCACGGCCTGTCGGCCGAGCAGACCGCGCGGGCCGACCGCTACGTGCAGTTCGCGCTGGTCGCGGCCGCCGAGGCGGTCGCCGACGCGGCGCTGGACGTGGATGCCGAGGACCCGTGGCGCATGGGCGTCTCGCTGGGCACCGCGGTCGGCGGCACCACCCGGCTGGAGCACGACTATGTGGCGGTGAGCGGACGCGGTGCCCGCTGGGGCGTCGATCCGGAGGCCGCCGAGCCGTTCCTGCACCGGGCGTTCTCGCCGGCCGCGCTGGCCTCCGAGGTCGCCGAGGAATTCGGCGCGCGGGGTCCGGTGCAGACGGTGTCGACGGGCTGCACGTCGGGTCTGGACGCGATCGGCTATGCGGCGCATGCGGTGGCCGACGGCCGGGCGGACGTCTACATCGCGGGCGCGTCGGATTCGCCGATCTCGCCGATCACCGTGGCGTGTTTCGACGCGATCAAGGCGACGTCCACGCGGAACGACGACCCGGCGCAGGCGTCGCGGCCGTTCGACGCGGGGCGCGACGGGTTCGTGCTCGGCGAGGGCTGCGCGGTGCTGGTGCTGGAGGAGTTGGGCCGGGCGCGGGCGCGCGGGGCGCGGATCTACTGCGAGATCGGCGGGTTCGCGACGCGCGGCAACGCGTACCACATGACGGGTCTGACCCGGGAGGGCCTTGAGATGGCCGAGGCGATCCGCCTGGCCCTCGACGAGGCCCAGGTCGAGCCGACCGATGTGGACTACGTGAACGCGCACGGTTCGGGCACCAAGCAGAACGACCGGCACGAGACGGCCGCGGTGAAGCTCGCGCTCGGCGAGCACGCCCGGACGATCCCGATGAGTTCGATCAAGTCGATGGTCGGGCATTCGCTCGGCGCGATCGGGGCGATCGAAGTCGCGGCGTGCGCGCTGGCGATGGCACACGGTGTGGTGCCGCCGACGGCGAACTACGAGACGCCCGACCCGGAATGCGACCTCGACTACGTGGGCCGCACGGCCCGCGAAGCCGAGTTGGACACCGTTTTGTCGGTCGGCAGCGGCTTCGGCGGCTTCCAGTCCGCGGTGGTGATGGTGCGCCGCGACGAGGACGTGCCGGACGGTGCGGCCGACAAGCGCCGGCGGAGCGAGGTGGCGTCATGAGCGTCGCGCCTGTGGCGATCACCGGGATCGGCGTGGTCGCGCCGAACGGCCATTCGACGGACGTGTACTGGAAGGCGACCCGCGAGGGCACGCTGCACCTGGAGCGGATCTCCCGCGAGGGGTGCGCGGACATGCCGCTCGCGGTGGCGGGCCTGGTGCAGGACTTCGATCCGCGCCTCACGGTCGAGGAGAAGTTCCTCGTGCAGACCGACCGGTTCACGCACTTCGCGCTGGCCGCCGCGGACCAGGCGCTGTCCGATGCGGCGCTGCCGGACCTGCCGGAGTTCGCGGTGGGTGTGGCGACGGCGAGCGGTTCGGGCGGCGGCGAGTTCGGGCAGCGCGAGTTGCAGAACCTGTGGGGGCGGGGCCCCGGATTCGTCGGCCCGTACCAGTCGATCGCGTGGTTTTATGCCGCGAGCACCGGCCAGGTGTCGATCCGCGGCGGGTTCAAGGGCCCGTGCGCGGTGCTCGCGGACGACGAGGCGGGCGGGCTGGACGCGATCGCGCACGGTGCCCGGTCGATCCGGCGCGGGGCCACCGCGATGGTGGTGGGGGCGGCCGAGGCTCCGATCGCGCCGTACTCGATGGTGTGCCAGCTGGGTTACCGCGAGCTGAGTCTGGCGGCCGATCCGGCGCGTGCGTACCTGCCCTTCGACTCCGAGGCGTGCGGGTTCGCGCCGGCGGAGGGCGGCGCGATGCTCGTGCTGGAGAACGCCGAGGCGGCGCGGGCGCGCGGTGCCGCCGTGCGCGGCCTGGTGGCCGGGCACGGGCAGACGTTCACCGGCACGCGGAGCTGGGCGGAGTCCCGGCACGGGCTGGCGGCGGCGATCCGCATCGCGTTGTCCGAGGCGGGCGCGGCGCCCGAGGAGGTCGACGTGGTGTTCGCCGACGCGCTGGCGGTGCCGGAAGCCGACCACGCCGAAGTGCTGGCGATCGCCGACGCGCTGGGCCCGCACGCCGGCGCGGTGCCGGTGACCGCGCCGAAGTCCGGGATCGGCCGCGCCTATTGCGGCGGTCCGGTGCTGGACGTCGCGTCCGCGGTGCTGGCCATGGAACACGGGGTGGTGCCGCCGACGCCGGGCGTGTTCGCGGCGTCGCACGACATCGACCTCGTCACCGGCGGGGCGCGGCGTGCCGAGCCGCGTACCGCACTCGTCCTGAGCCGCGGCCTCATGGGCTGCAATTCCGCGCTGGTGATCCGGCGCGGCGAGGGCCGCGGCTGATCCGGCGACCGCCGGACGACCGGGAGTCCTTCCGCCACTTCAGAAAGGAAACGCCGTGAACGGCCCCTTCACCTACAGCGAGCTGGCCGACCTGATGAAGGCGTCCGCGGGCATCTCCGCGGACCCGATGGAGATGGAGATCCGCCCCGAGGCGGAGTTCGGCGAGTTCGGCCTGGACTCGCTCGGCCTCATCGCCGTCGTCTCCGAGCTGGAGCAGCGCTACGGCCTGCCGCTCGGTCAGGACGCCGAGGCCTGCAAGTCCCCGGCGCAGCTCGTCGAGTTCGTCAATGCGCAGATCACGTCTGGAGTCTGATCCGATGGCCGGCCACACCGAGAACGACATCATCATCAACGCCCCGTTCGACCTCGTCTGGGACATCACCAACGACGTCGACAACTGGACCGACCTGTTCACCGAGTACGCGAAGGTCGAGGTGCTGGAGCGCGAAGGCGCGAAGGTCACCTTCCGGCTGACGATGCACCCGGACAAGGACGGCAAGGTCTGGAGCTGGATCTCCGAGCGGGAGCCCGACCGGGCGATGCGCACCGTGTGGGCGCAGCGCGTGGAGACCGGGCCGTTCGCGTTCATGCACATCCGGTGGGAGTACCACGAGGAGCCGGACGGGGTCCGGATGCACTGGGTGCAGGACTTCGCGATGAAGCCCGAGGCCCCGGTGGACGACGCGTGGATGACGGACAACATCAACCGCAATTCGCGGGTCCAGATGGAGATCATCCGGGACAAGATCCAGCAGCGCGCGAAGGACCTGGGCCTGGCGGCCCCGGCGTCGGCCGTCTGATCCGCGGCCCGGTTCCGGCCGTCCGCGCTGCGCGGGCGGCCGGAACCGCCGCCTCCCGGTCCCTCCCTCTTCCGCAGATTTCCGCAGATCTTCCGCAGATCTTCCGCGGATGTGGCTGCTCCGGCGGTGCGCCGCCGGTCTCTCGAAGGATTCGTTGTGAACGCACCCGTGTACCGCAGTCTGATCGTCGCCCGCATGCGTCCCGATTCGGCGGACGACATCGCGGACATCTTCGCCGCGTCCGACCGCGGCGAGCTGCCGCACCTGGTCGGGGTGACCGGACGGAGCCTGTTCCGGTTCGGCGACGGCCTGTACTTCCACCTGATCGAGGCGGACCGGCCGCCGGGGCCCGCGGTCGCCGAGGTCGCCGGGCATCCGGAGTTCCGGGCGGTCAGCGACCGGCTTTCGGCGCATGTGAGCGCGTACGACCCGGCGACGTGGCGGAGCCCGAAGGACGCGATGGCGGACGAGTTCTACCGATGGGAGCGCGCTCCCCGCGGCTGACGGGCCGCGCCGTGGCACGTTCCCAACGCCGGAGGGCAGGATGGCCGACGACACGATCGCCGAGAACGACAACGGGCCCGTACCGGACGGTGCGGCGCCCGCCGAGTGGGTGCAGTGCGGGCACTGCGCCCGGCTGGTGTACGGGAAGCGTTTCGCCCGCGCGCTGCAGGTGTGCCCGGAGTGCGGCGGCCATGCCCGGCTGACCGCGCGGGAGCGGCTGGCGCAGCTGGCGGACCCCGGGTCGGAGGCGCCGCTGGAGGCGGAGGCCGCGGAGGCGGACCCGCTCGGGTTCGTCGACGAGCGGCCGTACCGCGGCCGGCTGGCCGAGGCGCGCGAGCGGACCGGGATGGCGGACGCGGCGCTCGCGGTCCGGGCGCGCGTGCACGGGCATCCGGTGGTGCTGGCGGTGATGGACTTCCGCTTCCTGGGCGGGAGCCTGGGCTGCGCGGTGGGGGCGCTCGTGGAGCGGGCCGCGCACGAGAGCCTGCGGGAGGGGGTGCCGCTGGTGCTGGTGACCGCGTCGGGCGGGGCCCGCATGCAGGAGGGCGCGCTGTCGCTGATGCAGATGGCGAAGACCGCGCAGGCGCTGGCCGAGTTGGACGAGGCGGGCGTGCTGACGGTGTCGGTGGTCACGGATCCGACGTACGGGGGTGTCGCGGCGTCGTTCGCGACGCTGTCCGACGTGATCCTGATCGAGCCGGGCGCGCGCATGGGCTTCGCCGGGCCGCGCGTGATCGAGCAGACCACCGGGGAGCGGCTGCCGGACGGGTTCCAGACCGCGGAATTCCTGCTCGCGCACGGCATGGTCGACGCGATCGTGCCGCGCGCCGAACTCCGCGACATGCTGGGCCATCTGCTGCGGGTCGGGTTGACCGCGCGGAACGGCGCGGAGCCGCTTCCGCCGGAGACCGAGGATCCGTGCGTGGTGTTCGGCGCCATGGCGACCCCGGGCGACGGGGCCGCGGCGCCGGCGTCGGGCGTGTGGGACACCGTGCGCATGGCGCGCAATCCCGGGCGGCCGACGACGCTCGACTATGCGGGCCGCATGCTGGACAACTTCCGTGAGCTGCACGGCGACCGGATCGGCGCGGACTGCCCGGCCCTGGTCGGCGGCGTCGGGTTCCTGCACGGCCGCCCGGTCATGCTGATGGGCCATCAGAAGGGCGGTGCCGATCCCGCGGAACGCGCGCGGCGGCTGCACGGCATGGCGACGCCGTCCGGGTTCCGCAAGTCCGCGCGGCTGATGCGGCTCGCGGCCAAGCTCGGGCTGCCGGTGGTCACCCTCGTCGACACGCCGGGCGCGAACCCGGGGTCGGATGCGGAACGCGGCGGCCAGGCGGTCGCGATCGCGGAGAACCTGAAGCTGATGTCCGGGCTGCGCGTGCCGATCGTCGCGGTGGTGACGGGCGAAGGCGGCAGCGGCGGCGCGCTCGCGCTGGCCGTCGCGGACCGGGTGCTGATCAGCGAACGCGGCGTGTACTCGGTGATCAGTCCGGAAGGCTGCGCGGCGATCCTGTGGAAGGACCCGTCGGCCGCGCCGACGGCCGCCGCGGCGCTGCGCATCGGCGCCGCGGAGCTGCGCGAACTGGGCGTGGTCGACGACATCGTGCCCGAGCCGCCGGGCGGCGCGCACACCGATCCGGGCGCCGCGGCGGCGCTGCTGGCCGAGGCGCTGCGGCCGACGTTGGCCGGGCTCGCGGAGCGGTCCGGGGAGCAGTTGGTGCGCGAGCGGCGGCGCCGGTTCGCGCGGTTCGGTGCGGCGTGGACCGAGGCGGGCCCGAGCCCGTGGCGCGACCTGCGCGCCAAGCGGGACCGGGGCCGCCATTCGCAGCCCGCTGCGCACACGTTGGTGCGGGCCCACGAAGGAGCGACGACATGAGCGCGAACAACGGCACGAGCGAGGCGCATGCCGGGGTGGGGCAGTCCGCCGCGGGGCAGGCGGCGGGCGCACACCCGCCGAGTGCCGCGCACCCGTCGGGACACGCGTCGGGGCATGCCGCCGGCCACACCCCCGGGCATGCGGCCGCGCACGGGCATCCGCCGGGCCATGCGCCGGGGCAGGGCCCGAGCGGGCATCCGGGCAAGCGGACGCTGCACCACTCCCCCGGCGCGGTCGCCGCGTCGGAGCCCGCGGTCGCGCATCCGGCCGAGCCGGGCGAGGCGCGGATGCCGGTGCGGTTCCGGCTGGCGGCCGGGGACACCGTCATCGAGATCGAGTGGTCGGGCGCGCCCGCCCCTGCCGCGGCTCCGGTCACGGCAGCGGCGGCGCCGGTGGAGGTCGCCCGGGCGGAGGCCGCGCCGGTGCGGGAAGCCGCCGGTGCGGTGGAACCCGTGTCCGATGGGCCGCAGTTCGTGCGGGCGCCGATGGTCGGCACGTTCTACCACGCGGCCGATCCGGGCGCGCAGCCGTTCGTGCGGGTCGGCGACGAGGTCCGGCCGGGGCAGACGATCGGGATCCTCGAAGTGATGAAGATGATGAACCCGATCACCGCGGACGTCGCCGGGCGGGTCGTGGAGTTCGCGGCCAAGGACGGTCAGTCGGTGGAGTTCGAGCAGCCGCTGGTCGCGGTGCTGCCCGGCGCGGACGGGGGCTGATCGGGGTGCTGTCGACCGTACTCGTCGCCAATCGGGGTGAGATCGCGCTGCGGGTGGTGCGGGCGTGCCGGGAGGCCGGGATCCGCAGTGTCGCGGTGTATTCGACCGCGGACCGGGACTCGGCGGCCGTGCGCCTGGCCGATCAGGCGGTGCACATCGGGCCGCCGCCCCCGAAGGCGAGCTATCTCAACATTCCGGCGATCGTCGAGGCGGCCCGGGCGACCGGCGCGGACGCGATCCACCCGGGGTACGGGTTCCTGTCCGAGGACCCGGACTTCGCGGAGGTGTGCGCGGCGCACGGCATCGTGTTCATCGGTCCGCCGCCGCAGGTCATGCAGCGGCTCGGCGACAAGGCCGAGGCGCGGGCGGCGATGGCCGAGGCCGGGCTGCCGGTGCTGCCGGGCAGTTCGGGCGCGCTGTCGTCCGCGGCGGAGGCCGCCGCGGTGGCCGAGCTGGTCGGCTATCCGGTGATCCTCAAGGCCGTCGCGGGCGGCGGCGGGCGCGGCATGGCCGTGGTGCGCGACCCCGACCGGCTGGTGTGGGCCTACAACGAGACCCGGGCGCATGCGCGGGCCGTGTTCGGCGACGAACGCCTGTATCTGGAGCGGTACGTCGACGACGCCCGGCACGTCGAAGTGCAGGTGCTGTGCGACACCCACGGCACCGCGCTGCACTTGGGCGTCCGGGACTGCTCGGTGCAGCGGCGCCACCAGAAGCTCATCGAGGAGGCGCCCGCGCCCGGGCTGCCGCACGAGGTGCGCGACGCGATGTGCGAGGCGGCCGTCCGCGGCGCCCGCGCGGTCGGCTACGTCGGCGCCGGCACGTTCGAGTTCGTGGTCTCCCCCGCCTGGGAGTTCCACCTGATGGAGATCAACTGCCGGCTCCAGGTCGAGCACCCGGTGACCGAGATGGTGACCGGCGTCGACCTGGTGCGCGAGCAGCTGCGCATCGCGGCGGGCCAGCCGCTCGGGCTGAGCCAGGACGACATCGTGGTGCACGGCGTCGCGGTGGAGTGCCGGGTGAACGCCGAGGACCCGGACCGCGAGTTCGCGCCGACGCCCGGCACCCTCGACGAGTTCGTGCCGCCGGGCGGGCCGTTCGTGCGGATCGACACGCACGCCTTCCCGGGCTGGACGGTCGGCCCGCACTACGACTCGCTGCTCGCCAAGGCCGTCGTCTGGGCGCCGGACCGCGCCGAGGCGCTGGCCCGCGCGGACCGCACGCTGGCCGAGTTCCGCATCGGCGGACGCGGCATGCGCACCACCGCCGGATTCCTCCGCCGCACGCTCGCCCACCCGGACTTCCGGGCCGGTGTGCACACCACCGCGCTGGTCGACGCAATGACCGTGGAAGCGGCCGAACGGCGGCCCGACACGCCGGTGGTTTCCGCAGAACCCGTTTGAGACGCGCGGTACGTGCAATGCGCACGGGGCGTGCCGACGGCACGCCCCGTGTCCCTTCCTGCCGCCCGTACCCGCTGTGTCACCTGTTTCGACTCTCGACGAAGAGGCTTTGCGATGTTCCCCTTTCGTGTCCGCACCACCGGAATCCTGTTTGCCGGGGCCGCGTTGGCCGGTTCCGGCGTGCTCGCCGCGCCGTCCGCCCAGGCCGTCTCCGGAGTCCGTTACGTCACCCCGGGGCAGTCGGTGCAGGCCGCGGTCGACGCGGCCGGTTCCGGCGGCACCGTGGTCCTCGCCCCGGGCACGTATCCGGGCGACGTGTCGATCACCCAGTCGGGTGTCCGGCTGATCGGGCCCCGTACCGGGCGTGCGGAGATCGTGCCGGGGGCCAACGCGTCCTGCGGCGGTTACGGCATCTGCGTGTTCGGCAGCTCCGGCAACCTGCTCAAGAACGTGCGGGTCGACGGCGTGACCGTCACCGGGTTCGCCAAGACCGGCGTCATGGGGCGCTACACCGACGGCTTCACGGTCACGGGTGTGCGGTCGCGGAGCAACGGCGAGCACGGCATCGGCGAAGAGTTCTCGGTGCGCGGCGTGTTCACCGGGAACACCGCGCAGGACAACGCGCAGTCGGGCCTGTTCGTCGGCGACGCGACCGCGGCGAAGGGCACGAAGGTGGTCGGGAACAGTGCGAGCGGGAACCGCATCGGCGTGCACATCCGGCGCGGCCGCGACCTCGGCGTCACCGCGAACACGCTGACCGGGAACTGCGCGGGAGTGTTCGTGGTCGGCGACAGCAGCAGCCCGGTCGCCGGCGACCTCGACATCACCGGCAACCGCATCGTGGAGAACAACCGCTACTGCCCGCCGAACCCGCGTATCGCCTACATCCAGGGCTCCGGAATCGTCCTGACCGGGGCGCAGCAGGTGCGGATCACCGGCAACACGATCACCGGCAACCAGGGTGCGTCGCCGATGTCGGGCGGCATCGTGATGGCGCCGAGCATCAGCGGGGCGCCGACGTCGTTCCAGACGGTGGTCGGCAACACCGTGCGCAACAACGTGCCGGCCGACCTTGCGGAGCGGGACCCTCGCGGTTCGGGCACCCGGTACCTGGGGAACTCGTGCACGCGGTCGGAGCCGGCCGGCAACTGCTGACGAATCGTCCGCATCCTGGACGGCCCGGTCACCCGAATCCCTGTTGTATCTATGTTGTGCGCATGACATCCGGCTCAGCCTCTCCGCCGTCCCCCTCCGCACCACGTGTGAAGCAGCCGCCCGCGGCCGAGCGCGTGTACCAGCACGTCAAGGACGGCGTGCTGGAACGCCGGTACGAGGGCGGCTCGCTGCTCACCGAGGGCGAGCTGGCCGAGGCCGTCGGCGTGTCCCGCACCCCGGTGCGGGAAGGGCTGCTGCGGTTGGAGGCCGAGGGACTGATCCGGCTGTACCCGAAGAAGGGCGCACTGGTGCTGCCGGTCTCCGCGCAGGAGATCGCCGACGTCGCGGAGACCCGGCAGCTCGTCGAAGCGCACGCGGCGCGCAAAGCGGTGCCCGCGTCGCCGCAGTTGATCGCCCGGTTGGAGGAGTTGCTGGAGCAGCAGCGCCGCCAGGTCGCGGACGGCGACTTCGCCGCGGCATCGGTGACCGACCGGTGCTTCCACGCGGCGGTCGTGCGCAGCGGCGGCAACGAGATCCTCACCAAGCTGTACGACCAGCTCCGCGACCGGCAGCTCCGCATGGGCGTCGCGGTCATGTACGCGGGCCCGGAGCGGGTCGCGAAGTCGCTGGCGGAGCACGCCGAGATCCTCGACGCGCTGCGCGCCGGGGACGCGGAGCGGGCGGTCTCGGTGATCCGCAGGCATGTGGAATGGGCCGCCGACCTCGCGCGCGGCGAGGTGCGCTGACCATGAGCGCTTCGCTTCCGAAGCCGGGCACTCCCCTGCCCGCTTCCGTTCTTCCCGTGGATCCGCCGGGTGGGCGCCGCGCGGTCGCGGTGTGGTCGGTGGGCGTGTCGGTGTACTTCGTCGCGGTCATCTTCCGCACGTCGCTGGGCGTGGCCGGGCTGGACGCCGCCGAGCGCTACGACATCGGCTCGTCCGCGCTGTCCACGTTCTCGATCCTGCAGCTGCTGGTGTACGCGGGCATGCAGATACCCGTCGGCCTGCTGGTCGACCGGTTCGGCACCAAGCGGGTGCTGAGCATGGGCGCGGTGCTGTTCACCGCGGGGCAGCTGGGCTTCGCGTTCGCGCCCTCGTTCGGTACGGCGCTCGCCTCGCGGGCGCTGCTGGGCTGCGGCGACGCGATGACGTTCATCAGCGTGCTGCGCCTGGGCACGCGCTGGTTCCCGCCGCGCAAGGGCGCGGTCATCGCCCAGTTGGCGGGCCTGCTCGGGCAGGCCGGGAACCTGGTGTCGACGCTGGTGCTGTCGCAGCTGCTGCACGGACTCGGCTGGACGAAGGCGTTCGCGGGCAGTGCGGTGGCCGGTGTGGTCGTCCTGGTGCTGGTGCAGCTGTTCCTGAAGGACCACCCGGAAGGGCAGGCCCCGGCGCCCGCGCGGCATCCCGGCGGCGCGTACGTGCGCAAGCAGATCGCCGAGTCGTGGCGCGAACCGGGCACCCGGCTCGGACTGTGGACGCACTTCACGACCCAGTTCCCCGCAATGATGTTCCTGCTGCTGTGGGGCATGCCGTTCCTCGTCGAGGCGCAGGGCCTGTCGCGTGGCACGGCGAGCTGGCTGCTGACCCTCGTCGTCGGGGCCAGCCTGCTGTTCGGCCTGGTGTTCGGGCAAGTCATCGGCCGCAACCCGGCGTTCCGGCTGCGGCTGGCACTCGGCACGGTCGCGGGCGTTCTCGTGGTGTGGACCGCGACGCTGGCGTGGCCGGCCGACCACGCGCCGATGTGGCTGCTGGTGGTGCTGTGCGCGATGCTCGGCGCGTGCGGTCCGGCCTCGCTGATCGGCTTGGACTTCTCGCGGCCGGTGAACCCGCCGGAACGGCAGGGCACCGCGTCGGGAATCGTCAACATGGGCGGGTTCGTCGCGTCGATGCTCACCCTGCTTCTGGTCGGAGTGCTGCTCGACGCGACGGGCGACAACTACCGGGCGGCGTTCTCCGTGGTGTACGTCCTGGCGGCGGTGGGGCTGTCGCAGATTCTGCGGCTGCGCAAGAAGGCCGTGCTGCGCGAACGCGAACAGGCGCGGACCGCGATGGCGGCGGTCGTGACCTCGTCGAGCCCCGCGGTGCCCGGTCCCCGACACGGCGACCAGGCCGCGGACGGGCCGATCGCGGCTACCCGGTAGCCCCCGGTCGGGCAGGACGGATATCCCGGGTCGGACCCGGGATGTCTGGCTCAGGACGGCGGGACAGCCCTCGCGGGAGAGTCGGAGCGCCTCGCCGAGCGGAACGGCGGCACCGCCGCCGTTCCGCTCGCGCGCACCCCGACGACCAGGAGTGACCCCCATGCCCCGAAGGATCCGCCGCGCCCTGCTCGGCGCCGGACTGTCCGCCGCCGCCACCGCGGGCCTGCTCGCCGGAACCGCCGGCACCGCGCACGCGGCGCCGACCGTGTACTCCGTCCGCCTCGCCTGGTTCGAGATCGAGCAGACCCAGGACAACAACTCGTTCGACGAGGTGTACCTCAAGGTGAACGGGTCCACGGTGTGGGGCCCGCACGACGTGTCGGCGAACCTCGCGGTGAACATCGGGGCCTCTCTGCCGACGTTCTACTACGACTCGGACCACACCCTCACCGTCGAGGCCTGGGACCGCGACCCGGGCCGCGACGACCGCGTCGGCTACTTCCGCCTCGGCGCGAACCCGCAGTTGGGCGTCGCGGGGATCCAACTGCGGGGGAACGGCGGCGTGTACGACATGATCATCGACGTCGAGCGGGTCAACTGACGCCGGAGTCTCCGCGGCTTGCCGCGACATGCGGGGGCGTGCCGGGTGGCGCACGCCCCCGCTTCGCCGTTGCTACGCCTCGTAACCCAGGAGCGACATCATCCCGGTTTCCGCGTGGTAGACGTTGTGGCAGTGGATCATCCACAGGCCCGGGTTGTCCGCGTCGAAATCGGCGAACAGGGTCTGGCCGGGGAGGATCGCCGCGGTGTCCTTGCGGGCGCCGCCCATGCCCGGGTTGGCCATCGCAAAGCTGTGGCCGTGCAGGTGCATGGGGTGCCACATCGCGGTCTTGTTGACGAACTCCAGGCGTACCCGCTCGCCTGCCTGCACCGGGTCGCGGTAGGCGGAGTCGTAGCGGCGGCCGTTGATGCCCCAGTCGTACTTCGCCATGCCGCCGGTGAGTTCGAGGCGGACGGTGCGGTCGATCTCCTTCGCGGGCAGGGCGACATGCTCGGCGGGGGCGAGGCGGGCGGCGACCAGCGGCTGCCCGTCGAGTTCCGCGGGCCGCACGTCGGGGTCCGGCGCGGTTCCGGGGGCGGTGCGGACGAGCGCGCGGGCCAGCGCGTTCTTGCCTTCCGCGGACGCGGTGAAGGGGAAGACGCCTGAGCCGAGGGTCACCAGGACGTCGTACCGCTCCCCCATGCCGAGCAGCAGCGACTTCGCGTCGGCCTGGCGAACGGGGAGGCCGTCGGCGTGGGTGACGGTCATGGTGTGGTCGCCGAGCGCGACGCGGAACGCGGTGTCGCCGCCCGCGTTGAGGATCCGGATGCGGACGCGCTGGCCGGGCTTGCCTTGGAACACGTCCGGGTCGGCGGGGACTCGGCCGTTGACGAGGTAGTGCGTGTACGCGACGTCACCGGGGTCGCCGCCGAGCGCTTTGCTCGTCGCGCCCCTGAGCATGCGGGACTCCGCGCTGCCGCCGCCGTTGCCGTTGCCGGGCATGGCCCCCGTCGAGCCGTGGTCCATGCCGCCCATGCCGCCGCTGAGGCGGGCGAGGACGTCGTCGGGGGTGGTGCCGGTGCCGTCGAGCCAGTCGTCGAGGACGACGGTCCATTCGGCGTCGTAGGACAGCGGTTCGCGGGGGTCGTCGACGATCAGCGGCGCGTAGAGGCCGCGGTCCTGCTGGACGCCGGTGTGCGGGTGGATCCAGTACGTGCCGGGGTCCGGCACGGTGAAGCGGTACTGGAACCGGCCGCCGGGGGCGATCGGGTCCTGGGTGACGCCGGGCACGCCGTCCATGTCGTTGCGCAGCCGCAGGCCGTGCCAGTGGATCGTGGTGGACTGCGGGAGCTGGTTCACCACGGTGGCATCGAGGACCTCCCCGGCGGTGACGCGGATCGGGCGGCCGGGGAGGGCGCCGCCGTACGTCCACGTCGACACGACCGTGCCGGCGCCGAGGTCGGCGGCCGTCTCGACGGCGGCAAGCGTCACGGACCGCACGGCCCCGGCCCCGCGGGCCTGTTCGGCCGCGAGCACCTCGGGCCCGCCCGGGCTGAGGTAGGCGGCCCCGGTCCGCGCGACGGGGCGCACGGCGGAACCGGACGAGGAGCACGCGGCGAGGGCTCCGGTTCCGGCCAGGGCAAGGCCGGAGAACATGAAGGTACGACGGGAAACGGACATGCGGACGCCTTCCTGAGGCGATACGGCCGCGGCCGACCACGGCAACGCGGCACGACGGAACGAGAACCGGCACGACGGACGCGGACAGCGGCCGCCGGGGGCGGGTCTATGTCCGCGGGACGAGCGGCGGGGGTATCAGGAAGGCACCCGGAAAGAGGGCGGGGGCGGGAGCGGGGCCGCGGCGCCGGGCCGATCCGGCCGCGCTGTCGGCGACGAGGACCGCGCACAGGACCAGCAGCCGCGCGGAGACGCGGGCTGACCGCCGGGTGGCGGCTTCCTGTCGGGCGGCCATGCGCTCCTGTTTCGTCGCGTACCGCCGCGGGACGCCCGCGCCGGGATTACTACGACTCATAATAACTATCGGTGCGGCCCGTCTTCGGGCGGCGCGCGCCGCGGATATCGTGTCCGGACCGGGGCCGGGGTGCCCCGGCCCGGCCGCGGCGCCGCGGGTCCGCGGGCGGCGGCGAGCACGGAAAGGGGCGCGGCGTGCGCGAGCTGGGGAGCCTGGAGCGCGAGGCCATGGAGGTGGTCTGGGGCGCCGAGGAACCGGTGGTCGTGCACGACGTGGTGGCCGTGCTCAACGCGCGGCGGGCGCAACCCCTCGCCTACACGACCGTCATGACGGTGATGAACAACCTGGTCGCCAAGGAGTGGCTGGCCCGCCACCGGGTCGGCCGGGCGTTCGCGTACCGCGCGGTGGAGGACAAGGACTCCCGCACGGCCCGCGCGATGGCCGAGGCGTTGGAGGAGTCCGCGGACCGGCGCGCCGCGCTGGTCGGCTTCGTCGGCCGACTCGGCGCCGCCGACGCGGCAGCGCTGCGGGCGGCGTTGGAGGGCGGGGAGTAGGGGTCGAACAGCCGACCACTACTTCCCGACACCGGCAGCCCTCGCAGCCGGCCCGTCAGCGGGCGCCAACCGGTCGTCGGCAGGCCCCGGGCCGCGCTTACCCCAGGTCCCGTGCCAGTGCCTTCCCCGCAGCCCGCCCCCCGAAAATGCAGCCGCCGAGGAACGTCCCCTCCAGTGCGTTGTACCCGTGCACTCCCCCGCCGCCGAAGCCGGCGACCTCGCCCGCCGCGTACAGGCCTTCGAAGACGTTCCCGTCCGGGCGCACCACCTGGGAGTCCAGGTTGGTTTCGAGGCCGCCGAGGGTCTTGCGGGTGAGGATGTTCAGGCGCACGGCGATCAGCGGGCCGTGTTCCGGGTCCAGGAACCGGTGCGGCTTGGCGACGCGGGTGATCTTGTCGGGCAGGTAGGCACGGGCGTTGCGCACGGCCATCAGCTGCAGGTCCTTGCTGTACGGGTTCGCCACCTCGCGGTCGTGGGCGGTGACTTCGCGTTCGATGTCGGCGTAGTCCACCGGTGTGTCCGGGGTCAGCGCGTTCATGCCCTCGACGAGCGAGCGCAGGTCGCGGCGGACCACGAAGTCATCGCCGTGGTCGAGGAAGGCCTGGACCGGGCCCGGGGCGCCTTTCTTGACGCGGGACAGCGCCAGCTTGATGTCCTTGCCGGTGATATCGGGGTTCTGCTCCGAGCCCGACAGCGCGAATTCCTTCTCGACGATCGACCGCGTCAGCAGGAACCACGTGTGGTGGTGTCCCGTGCCACCGATGTGCCGGAGGGTGGCGAGGGTGTCGTGGCCGGGGAACAGCGGCGCGGGGAGGCGTTTGCCGGTGGCGTCGAGCCAGAGCGACGACGGGCCCGGGATGATCCGGATGGCGTGGCCGGGCCAGACCGGGTCCCAGTTCGTGATGCCTTCGGTGTAGTGCCACATCCGGTCGCGGTTGACCAGCGACGCACCGGCGCGTTCCGTCACCTCGAGCATCCGGCCGTCGACGTAGGCCGGTACGCCCGTCACCATCGACGCGGGCGCCGGTCCGAGCCGCTCGGCCGGCCAGAACTCCCGGACGAGGTCGTGGTTGCCGCCGATCCCGCCGGACGTCACCACGACGGCTTGGGCGCGCAGCGCGAAGTCGCCGACGGCCTTGCGGGACGAGGCGACTCCGCGCGCTCCCGCGTCCGGCGCCAGGACGGTGCCGGAGATCCCCACCACCGCGCCGTTCTCGACGGTGAGTTCGTCGACCCGATGGCGGAACTTGAAGGTCACCAGGCCGCGTTCGGCCGCGGCCAGCACCGGCTCGCGGAAGATCCGCACGACCTCGGGGCCGGTGCCCCACGTCAGGTGGAACCGCGGCACCGAGTTCCCGTGCCCGGTGGCGGTGCCGCCGCCGCGTTCGGCCCAGCCGACCGTCGGGGTGAAGCGCAGGCCGAGGCCGTGCAGGTAAGCGCGCTTCTCGCCCGCCGCGAAGTCGACGTACGCCTCCGCCCAGCGCCGCGGCCACAGGTCTTCCCGCGCCCGGTCGAACGCCGCCGAGCCGTGCCAGTCGGCGAGAGCGAGTTCGCGTGAGTCCTTGATGCCGAGGCGGCGCTGTTCGGGGCTGTCCACGAGGAACAGGCCGCCGAGCGACCAGAACGCCTGGCCGCCGAGGTTGGCCTCGTTCTCCTGGTCGACGACCAGCACGCGGCGTCCCGCGCGGGCGAGTTCGTACGTGGCGACCAGGCCGGCCAGGCCCGCTCCCACGACGATGACATCGGCGTCGTGACTCACGGCAGCTCCTCGGACTCGCGATCGGGGGACGATGGGGTGCTGTAGGCGTTCAGCACCACGAAGAACAGGTGTTCTCGGCGCGCCCGCACCGCCGGGTCGCCGGGGTCGAGCAGGATCTGCGCGGACGTCCCGTCGTGCACCGCGACGAGCGCCTGCCCGAGCGCGGTCTCGTCGGGGACGCGCCGCCCGCCGCGGGCGAGCGCGGCGACCACGGCGGGCAGCACCGCGTCGAGGATCGCCTGCTCGCGGGCCGCCATGACGCGGCGCAGCGCCGGGGTGCGCAGCGCGTGGGCGGTGAATTCGGCGGTGACGCGGAACCAGGCGTCGTCGACGGGGATGGCGTGGAAGGCGGCGCGGAGTGCGGCGTCGGGGTCGGCTTCGGCGACTCCGCCGAGTGCCGTGCGGACGTCGTCGAGCATGGCCGCGGAGCGTTCCTCCCACATGGCGAGGAAGAGTTCGTCGAGGGAGGAGAAGTTGGAGTAGAAGGCGCCGCGGGTGAATCCGGCGTGGTCGCAGACTTGTTCGACGGTGGTGCGGCCGAAGCCTTCGGCGGCGAACACGTCGAGGGCGGCGTCGAGGAGTCGTCTGCGGGTTTCGGCCCGCCGCACGGTCACGCGTTTGGCCGCGGTCATCGCACGCACCTCCGTTTCGGCCGGACCCGGTCCGGTTAGATACATGAACGTATCCGATACGTTCATGTATCGACAAGGCTGCGACTGGGGGGATCAGCGCCGGGCGGGGGAAGTCCGGCGCACCCCGCGGCGCGGCTGCTTCCGCGCCAACCAGCCTGGCAGCAGAGTGGGTTCATGACTCTCACCCCTCCCCCGCACACGGCGGCGGACCTCATCCCCACGCTCGATCTCGCCGCCTGGGACCGAGGCGGGCCGGACGAGCGGCTGCGAATCGCCGAGGCCGTCGATGCGGGGCTCCGGCACACCGGGTTCTTCCTCGTGACCGGGCACGGCATCGATCCGGCGGAGCGAGCGGCGATCCGCGCCGCGGCGCGGCAGTTCTTCCTGCTGCCGGACGACGCGAAGCACCGGTACGCGGTCCGGGTCGGCGACCGCGGCTGGCTGGGCCCCGGTGCCGAGGCGAACGCGTACGCGGAGGGCGCGGCCTCGCCGCCGGACATGAAGGAGTCGCTGTCCTTCGCCGCCGACGAGCCGACCGGCGATCCGAAAGTCGACGCGGAATGGTTCCTGCCGAACACCTGGCCGGGCGAGGTGCCGGAGCTGCGCCCGCGCGTCGAGGCGTATCTGACACGGATGCGGGCGCTGTCCGACCGCCTCCTGGCGCTGCTCGGCGACGTCCTGCGCGGCGATCCCGGCTACTTCGCGCGGCATGCGGCGCATCCGACGTGGGGGTTCAACATCAACTGGTATCCGCCGATCACCCGGGTGGGCCCGCCCGCGCCGGGCCAGTCGCGGATCGGCGCGCACACGGATTTCGGGACGGTGACGGTGCTCGACCGCGAGCCGGGCAGCGGCGGGCTGCAAGTGTTCACCGAGGAGGCCGGCTGGTCGGACGCCCCGTACGATCCGGACGCGTTCACCGTCAACGTCGGCGATCTCATGGCGCGCTGGACGGACGGGCGCTGGAAGGCGGGCCGCCACCGGGTCCTCGCGCCGCCCGCGGAGCTGCCGGACGAAGAGCTGATCTCGCTCGTCTACTTCTACGAATGCGATCCGGGCACCGACGTCCGGGGCGTCGACTCGCACGTCTACCTGCGCGGCCGCCTCGACGCGATCCGCGCCGACGGGTCGCCCTGACCTGCGCAATCACCAGCACTCGCGATCCGCGGACCGGGGCGGCGGCAAGCCGGCGGGGCAACCGCCACCCACCACAGCACGCAGCTCGCCGCGCAATACGTCGGCCGCGACCCCAGCCCGGAGGCGCTCGCCGCGGTCAAGAAGAACCTCGGATTCGACCAGCCGCTCTACACCCAGTACTGGCAGTTCATCCACGGCATCTTCTTCGGCCGCACCTTCCACTACGGGCCCGATGCCTCGCACTGCGACGTGCCGTGCTTCGGCTACTCGTTCAAGACCCATCTCCCGGTATGGCCGCAGATCACCCAGCGCCTCCCGGTCACCATCTCGCTGGCCGTGGGCGCCGCGGTGATCCGGCTCGTCACCGGCGTCGGAATCGGCGTGCTGTCGGCACTGCGCCGCGGTTCGCTGTTCGACCGGTTCTCGATGACCATCGCCCTCGCCGGCGTGTCCCTGCCGATCTTCTTCACCGCGCTCGTGTCGCTGGCACTGTTCAGCTACAAGTGGGCGATCTTCCCCAACCTGCACTACGTGCCGCTGACCGAAGATCCGGTGGCGTGGGCGAAGAACCTCATCCTGCCCTGGGTGACCCTTGCCTTCCTCTATTCGGCGCTCTACGCACGGCTGACCCGTGCCGGAACGCTGGAGACGATGGGCGAGGACTACATCCGCACCGCCCGCGCCAAGGGACTCCGCGAACGCCGCGTCGTCGTCCGGCACGGGCTGCGCTCCGCACTCACCCCCATCGTCACGATCTTCGGCCTCGACGTCGGGCTGCTCCTCGGCGGCGCGGTCCTCACCGAAACGGCCTTCTCGCTACCGGGAGTGGGCCAGTACGCCGTGCAGGCGATCAACGAGAACGACCTGCCCAAGATCATGGCGGTCACCACGCTGGCCGCGTTCTTCATCGTCGTGGCGAACCTGCTGGTCGACATCCTGTACGTGGCCCTCGACCCGCGCGTCCGCTACAAGTAGCCGCGCACCCGACCGGAAGACCCGGTGCACCATGAGCTTCCTCGAAGTCGACGACCTGAAGGTGACGTTCACGACCGAAGACGGCGTGGTCCGGGCCGTCGACGGCCTGTCGTTCGCCGTCGAGCAGGGCCGCACGCTCGGCATCGTCGGCGAGTCCGGCTCCGGGAAATCCGTCACCTCGCTGGCCGTGATGGGCCTGCACCGCACCTCGCACGCCGACGTCACCGGCCGCATCGTCCTCGACGGACAGGACCTGGTGGCCGCCGACCCGGACGTCGTGCGGCGGCTGCGCGGGCGGCGCATGGCGATGATCTTCCAGGACCCGCTGACGTCCCTGCACCCCTTCTACACGGTCGGCTGGCAGATCGACGAGGCATACCACGTCCACCACCCCAAGGCCGGCCGCCGCGAAGCGCGTACCCGCACCGTGGAGATGCTGCGCCGGGTCGGCATTCCGCAGCCCGACCAGCGCGCCGACGACTACCCGCACCAGTTCTCCGGCGGCATGCGGCAGCGCGTGATGATCGCGATGGCGCTGGTCAACGACCCCGACCTGCTGATCGCCGACGAGCCGACGACCGCGCTGGACGTGACCGTGCAGGCGCAGATCCTCGACCTGATCCGGGACCTCCAGCAGGAGTTCGGCTCGGCGGTCATCATCATCACGCACGACCTGGGCGTGGTCGCCGAACTCGCCGACGACGTCCTGGTCATGTACGCCGGCAAGTGCGTCGAGAACGGCCCCGCCCGCGCGGTCTTCGACTCCCCCCAGCACCCCTACACCTGGGGCCTGCTCGGCTCCGTGCCGCGCATGGACCGGGAGATCCAGGACCGGCTGATGCCGATCGCCGGGGCGCCGCCGAGCCTCATCCGGCTGCCGCGCGGCTGCGCGTTCCACCCCCGCTGCCCCTTCGCCCGGCTCAACGGCACCCGCTCCTACGAGGACGTCCCGGAACTCCGCGACACCGGCCAACCCGACCACCGCGTGGCCTGCCACCTGGACGCGGAGACCCGCGCCCGGCTGTTCCGCGAGGAGGTGGCACCGAAGCTGTGAAGAGCCTGCGCAAGTCCCCCGAACCCGCTCCCGCCGCCGACGGAGACGCCCCGCTGCTGCGCGTCTCCTCCCTCGTCAAGCACTTCCCGATCCGGCACGGCGTCCTGCAGCGCCAGATCGCCGCGGTGCGCGCCGTCGACGGCATCGACTTCGAGGTCGCCCCCGGCCAGACCCTCGGCATCGTCGGCGAATCCGGCTGCGGAAAATCCACCACCGCCCGCCTGATCATGCGCCTCGACGAACCCACGGCCGGCCGCATCGAGTTCGACGGCCACGACATCACGCATCTGAGCCGCGGCGCGATACGGCCGCTGCGCCGCGAGCTCCAGATGGTGTTCCAGGACCCGTACTCGTCGCTCAACCCGCGGCACACCGTCGGCGCGATCGTCGGCGCCCCGTTCCGCCTTCAGAAGGTGAAGACGGAGAACGGCGTCAAGCGGGCCGTGCAGGACCTGCTGGAGCTGTGCGGGCTCAACCCCGAGCACTACAACCGCTATCCGCACGAGTTCTCCGGCGGCCAGCGGCAGCGCATCGGGGTGGCGCGGGCGCTGGCGCTGCGGCCGAAGATGATCGTCGCGGACGAGCCGGTGTCCGCGCTCGACGTGTCGATCCAGGCGCAGATCGTCAACCTGCTCGACGACCTGCAGGAGGAGCTGGGGCTGACTTATGTGATCATCGCGCACGACCTGGCCGTCGTACGGCACGTGTCGGACCGGGTCGCCGTGATGTACCTCGGCAAGATCGTGGAGGTCGGCGGACGGGACTCGCTGTACGGCTCGCCGATGCACCCGTACACCGTGGCGCTGATGTCCGCGGTCCCGGTGCCGGAGCCGGGCGGGCGGGACCGCGCCAAGCGGATCCTGCTGAGCGGCGACGTGCCGTCGCCGGTGAACCCGCCGCCCGCGTGCCGGTTCCACACGCGCTGCTGGAAAGCGCAGGAGATCTGCCGCCGCGAGGAGCCGCCGCTGCGGGAGCTGCGACCCGGGCACATGGTGGCGTGCCATTTCCCCGAGCACGCGCCCGACGAGGCGCAGGTGCCGGGGACGGCGGCGGCTCCGCCCGGATGACCTCCGGGAGGCGGCAGGACGGCGGGGCCGGCGGGTTGGGCCGGCCCCGCCGCCGTGGCGCGCGACGCCGTCGGGCTTACTCCTGCGGGAGCAGGCCGAGGGCTTCGGCCCGCTTGCCGAGCGCGCCGCCGTTGAACCGGGTCCACTGCTCGCGCAGCACGCCGGGCCCGTACTCCTGCGAGCCGCCGAGGGATTCGGCGAGGATCTGGAGCTGGGCGCCTTCCTCGAGGAGCACGATGTACTCGACGGTGGCGAGGAAGCCGCGGCTGCCCCACACGGTCGCGCCGCCGTTGGCTTCGAGGATGGCGGGCGGCGGGATCTCCTCGGTCAGCCGGTCGAGGATGAAGTCGACCTGCGAGCCGCGCCGGTCGATGTAGGTGGGGATCTCGCGGGCGAGCGTGTCACGCTGCACGGGCACGTACCGGATCGGCAGCGGCCGGTGGCTCTGCGACCACGCGCCGAGGTACGGCGAATGCACGTGGATCACCGTGGTGAGGTCCGGGTGCGCGGCGAGGACGCGCTGGAATCCGAAGCCGCGGGCGGCGTTGGCGTCGCCGAGGCGCACGGTGCCGTCGAAGCCGACCACGGACGGGGTGAGGCTCTGGTCGACGGCGAACGGCCCCGGGTAGGTCAGCGTCACGAAGAGGTCGTGCCCGGGGATCCGCTCGACGCCGCTGACGGTGCCGTTCGCGGTGATGGTGCCGATGCGGCGGAGGACCTCGAAGGCGTGCTCGGCCTGAGCCTTGGCGTTGGCGACGAATTCCAGTACGTCGGCGGAGAGTTCGGTGCCGGTCTGCGGGGCGGTGATGGTCACGGGGGTGCCTTTCCGGAACGGGGGGTGGTCAGACCGCGGAGAGCGCCGCGGGCGCGTCGGGGGCGGTGAGGTCGTGCGGGCCGCGGAGCAGCGGGAGGACTTCCTCGCCGATCCGGTAGGCCTCTTCGAGGTGCGGGGTGGCGGCGAGGATGAACGCGTCGACGCCGAGCGCGATGAGGTCGTCGAGGCGCTCGGCGACATGCTGGTAGCTGCCGACCAGGCCGAACGCCGGACCCGGGCGCAGCAGGCTGAAGCCGCCCCACACGCCGGGCGCGACGGTGAATCCGGCGGGGTCGCGCAGGGACGCGCCGGCCAGGAAGCCGCCGGTGCGGGCGGCGCCGACGGAGTCGCCTTCGCGGCCGCGGAGGAAGCCGTCGGCGGCCGCGTCGTCGACGTTCTCCCAGCCGCGCCGGACCTCGCGCCACGCGGCGGCTTCGGTCTCCCGGGCGAGGACGTCGACGCGGACCGCGAACTTGGGCGGCGGGCTGCCGGTCTTCGCACAGTGCTCGCGGACCGCGTCGAATTTGCGGGCGAGCTGGTCGAACGGTTCGAGCCAGGACAGGTAGTAGTCGGCGTGCCGTCCGGCGGCGTCGATCGCGGCGGCGGACGAGCCGGAGAAGTAGATCTCCGGGAAGTCCTGGGCGGCCAGTGGGGCGGGCAGGCCACCGCCCTCGACCCGGTGGAAGCGGCCGTCGAAGTCGAACGGGCCGCCGTCCCACACGCCGCGCAGCACGTCGAGGAACTCGGAGGTGCGCGCGTACCGGTCGTCGTGCGCGACCTTGTCGCCCCACCACAGTTGCGCGGGTCCGCCGCCGCCGGTGATGACGTTGAAGACGGTGCGTCCGCCGGTGGCGCGCTGCAGCGACGCGGACATGCGCGCGGCGTGCACGGGGTTCAGGAACCCGGGCTGGAAGGCGATCATGAACCGCCAGGTGCGGGTCTCGCGGGCCAGCGCGGCGGCGCTCGCCCACGGGTCGTCGGTCATCGGGAAGGACGGCAGGAGCCCGCCGTAGAACCCGGCCTGTTCGGCGGCGCGGGCGACGTCGGCCATGTGGTCGAGGTAGGTGAAGCCGTCGGGTGCGCCCCGCCGGAGGCCGGGGGCGATGCTGCCGGGGCGGACGCGGTCCCAGTCGCCGCGGGTCTTGTCGGGATGGCGCAGCGACTCCTTGTCGCCGCCCATGCCGATACGCCAGTAGATGTCGATGCTCATGCGCTCGCCTTCGCGGGGGTGGGCACGGCCGCGTGCAGGCGCGGCAGCAGGTGTTCGCCGATGCGGTAGGCCTCCTCGGCGGCGGGCCGGGCGGCGAGGAAGAAGCGGGTGATGCCGAGGGTTTCCCGGTACTCGGCGAGGCGTGCCGCGACGCCGTCGTACGAACCGACGAGCCCGGCCGTGTCACGGTGCCCGAACGCGTCGAAACCGTGCCACACGACCGCGTTGTCCGCGGCACTGAGCCCCGCACCGGTGCCCGCGCCCGTACCCGCGCGCCGGGTCAGCGCCTCGGCGGCCTCGTTGGCGTCCTCTCGGACCAGCAGCGGCACGCGCAGCCCGATGCCGATGCCGTCGCGGCGCGCGCCGGCCGCGGCACGCAGCCGGGCGATGTGGCCGGCCAGCACGGCGGGGTCCGCGTCCAGCCCGAACACGTGGACGTCGGCGTGCTTGGCGGACAGCGCGAGCGCCGCATCGCTCGTGCCGGTCAGGTGCACGCGCGGGAACGGCACACCGGACAGCGGGCCGAAGAACCCGCCCGCGACGACCTGGTGGAACCGGCCTTCGTAGCTGAACGCCCGCTCGTGCCACACGCCGCGCGCGACGGTCAGGAACTCGTCCGCGCGGGCGTACCGGTCGTCGCCGGTCACGAAGTCGCCGAGCGCCCGCTGCGCCGTCTCGTCCGCGTCGACGACGACGTGCCAGTCGAGGCGCGCGTCGGTGAACCGCTGCAGGGTGACGGACAGCTTGGCGGCATAGACAGGGGTGGCGAACGCCGGATGGAATTCGGCGCCGACGCGCAGCCACCGCGACTCGCGCAGCAGGGTCCCGGCGGTGATCCAGGAGTCCTCGCCCGCCGGGTCGTACGGAACAGTGACGCCGTCGAACCCGGCGACGTCGGCGGCCCGGCCGACCGCGGACAAGTAGTCGAACGCGCCGAACCGGTCGCCGCGTTCGTCGCGGAATGCGGGCCGGAAGGTGCGCTGTTCGGCCGGGTTCCAGCCGCCGCGCGGCCAGTGCGCCGGGTTCGCCTCGCGGCCGTCGCCCGCGACGGGCACCGCCCAGTGGTACTCGGGCTCGTGGTGGGTGCGGGTCATGCGGTCAGCTCCCCGGCGTGTTCGGCGGCGACGATCTCGCGGGCCCGGGCGAGCGGCTCGTCCGCGGTCCACGCGGCGAGGTCGACGTCGGCCGCGAGGAAGCCGTGCGTGAGCAGGAAGTCCTTTTGGATGCGCAGCAGTTCGCGGCGTTCCTCGGACAGGTCGGGGTGCAGTGCGGTGTGGAAGCCGGGCCGGTAGGCGCGGTCGACGCCGTCGCTGCCGGAACCGGTCTCGGCGGCGAGGACGCCGCGGACGTCGTCCGGGTTGGCGGCCGCCCAGTCCGCGGCGCGGAGCGTCTGGACGAGGAAGCGGACCACGAGGTCTTCGCGTTCGGCGAGGAGGTCTTCGTGGACGGTGATGGGGCGGGGCGTGCCGTTGTTGACCCGGAAGCGCCGGTCGGCCGCGGCGTCGAGGTCGACAGCGACGACGGCGCCGATCCGGGCGGCGTCCTCGGCGGACCGGGCGCCCTTGACGTACACGGCGTCCACCTCGCCCGCGGCCAGCGCGTCGAGCCCCGGCCAAGCCTCCCCGGCGCCGGGCCGGGCGGGCCACCGGGCGGTGGGCGGGCCGCCGCGGGTACCGCTCGCGACCTCGACGAACCGCACGTCGGCCAAGCCGAGCCCGGCGGTGGCGAGCGCCCCGGCGAAGCCGTGCAGGGCCATCGCGCGGGGGAAGCTGCCGGCGCGGGAGTCCGCCCACGCGGGCAGGGCGACGCGGGCGCCCTTCAGTCCGGCGGCGTCGGTGATGCCGGAGTCGGGCCGGACCAGGATCGACTGCCACTCGTCGATCCACGTCAGCCCGATCAGCCGGCTCGGGGCGCCCTCGGAGCGGGCGGCGAGTGCCGGGACGTTTCCGCCTTCCCGGAACAGGCCGACGAGCTCGTGGTCGAAGTGGTGCCGGGCCAGCTCCGCGGGCCCGTCCTGCAGCACTCCGAACGCGAGCCCGTCGCCGGTGAACTCGGCGGCGAGCGTGCCGCGGTGCAGGGCCAGGCCGCTCGCGGTGGGGACGGGGCAGCGGGTGTACCAGACGGTGTCGAGGGACTGCGTGGTCATCGGGACTCCTTCGGGTCGGGTGCGGCCGGTGCCTGCGATGCCGGCGGGGCCGGGTCGTGGACGCCGAGTTCGGCGAGCAGGCGGCGGCGCAGCGCGGTGAACGCCGGGTCGTCGGTGTGCCGGGGCCTGGGGAGGTCGACGCGGACGTCGACGGCGAAGCGGCCGTCGCGGAGCACGGCGATGCGGTCGGCCAGGCGTACCGCTTCGTCGACGTCGTGGGTGACGAGCAGCACGGCCGGGCGGTGCCGGGCGTACAGGTCGCCGACGAGGTCCTGCATGTGCAGCCTGGTCAGTGCGTCGAGGGCCGCGAACGGTTCGTCGAGGAGCAGGAGTTCGGGCTGCCGGACGAGCGCCCGGGCGAGCGCGACGCGCTGCGCTTCGCCGCCGGACAGCGTGGCGGGCCAACTGCGTTCCTTGTCGGCGAGGCCGACTTCGGCGAGCGCGGTGCGGCCCGCATCGCGGGTTGCGTCGCCGCGGCGCTGCCCGAGCGTGACGTTGGGCAGCACCCGCAGCGTCTGGACCAGCCGCGGCTCCTGGTAGACGATCGTGCGCCGCTGCGGCACGAGGACGGTGCCCGCGTCCGGGGTCTCCAGACCGGCGAGCAGGCGCAGCAGGGTCGTCTTGCCGGTGCCGCTGGGGCCGAGGAGGACGACGAACTCGCCGGGGCGGATGTCGAGGTCGACGGCGTCGAGGACGCGTTTGGCGGCGGTCTTCTTGGTGCCGCCGTAGGTCTTGCCGACCCCGCGGAGCCGGACGGCGACGGGGCTCGCCGCCGGGGAGAGGGCGGGGGCGGTCAGCGCATCGTGAGGTGCCGCTGCCATGGCATGGCCGTCCTTTCCACGAGGCGGATCAGGGAGTCGACGGCGAGGCCGAGGAGGGCGTACAGGACGATGCACAGGACCATGTAGTCGGGCCGGTAGTACTGCTGGGCGAGGGACACCAGGTAGCCGATGCCTTCGGTGGTGCCGACCTGTTCGGCGGCGATCAGCGCGGTCAGGCTGATGCCGAGGGAGATGCGCAGGCCCATGAGGATGTTCGGCAGTGCGCCGGGCAGGACGACGGTGAGCGCGAGGCGCGGGCCGGTGAGGCCGAACCCGCGGGCGGCTTCGACGACTTTGCGGTCGACACCGCGGACGCCGAGGTAGGTGTACGCGTACATCGGCGCGGAAGCGGACACCGCGATCAGCACGATCTTGAACGTTTCGTCGACGCCGAACCACGAGATGAACAGCGGCACCAGCGCCAGGAACGGCACGACCCGCTTCATCTGCATCGTGGTGTCGATCAGTTCCTCGCCGAGCCGGGAGAACCCGCTGACCAGCCCGAGCAGCAGTCCCGAGCCCGCCCCGAACAGCACGCCCAGGCCCACGCGTTTCGCGGACGCCTCGGTGTAGTCGGCGAGCTGCCCGGTCTCCCACAGTTCGCGGAACGCCGTGACCACCGACTCCGGCGATGCCAGGACGTTCCGGTCGACGCGGCCGGACGCGGACAGCCACCACCACAGCGCCAGCAGCCCCACCGGGAGCAAGGCGCGCACCGCGACCGACACCCAGCGGCTGCGGGGCCGGTCGCCGAGGAACCGGGGCGTGACGAGGCCGGACGTGTCCGTCTCGTCGGTGTCGGGCAGGGGTTTCGTCGGCCGGGGGCTCGTCACGACGCTCATGCCGGGACCTTCGACCAGTCGAAGACGACGGCGGCCGGGTCCACCGGGTTGGGCAGCACGTTGTACTTCTTGAACAGCGCGGCGACCTTCTCGATGCTCGCGTTGTCCTCGGCCTTCGGCAGCCGCGGCGGGTTGGTGTAGCGGGCGGTTTCGAGGTTGTTCTGGAGCCGGGCTCCGGACGCCGCGCGCGGCCCCTTGTCCTCGAACACGTTCTGGAACTTCTCGGGATTGGCCCGGAGTTCGGCGGTCAGGTCCTGCACGACCTTCAGGTAGGTCTGGACGGCCTTGGGGTTCTCGGCGAGGACCTTGTTCGACGCGACGGTGATGTTGAGGTCGTCGGACGGCAGGTCGCGGCCGCGGAAGATCGGCCGCGCGCCCTGGGCGAGCGCCTCGGGGAACGCGTCGACGATCGCGACCCACGCGTCGACCTTGCCCGCGGCGAACGCACCCGCGGCCTGGTCGGGCTGCATGTAGACGCGCTCGACCTTGTCGACCGGCACCCCGGCCTGTTCGAGCGCGAGCAGCAGCAGGTACTCGCCGTGCCCGGCGCGGTTCACCGCGACCCGCTTGCCCACGAGGTCCTGCACGTTCTTGATCGGACTGTCCGGCTTGACGACCAATCCGTCTCCGGCGCCCGCACGTTGGTCGGTGACCGGGTCGCCGAACGAGAAGATCTTGATGTCGGGCGTGGACGACAGATAGCCGAGCGCCGGTGAGATCGCGCCGCTCTGCACGTTGACCGCGCCGGCCCGGATCGCCTCGGTCGCCGCGGTGAACGAGGCGTAGTGGCCGCCCCATTCGACGCGGGCGTTGACCTTGCGGAGTTCCCGGTCGAGGACGCCGGTCTTCTTCGCGTACGCGAGGACGCCGGCGTTGCCCGGGTCGATGAGCTTGAGGACGGTCTGCCCGCCGCCGTTGTCCGCCGCCTCCGAATCCCCGCCGCAGGCGGTCGCGGTGAAGGCGAGCGCGGCCGCGGCGACCGCGGCTCCGGCGCGTCGGAACCAGCGCAACTTCGTCGTGGGCATGGGGAATTCTCCTCGGAAACGAAAAGCGGGTGCGGGGCACGGGCGGGGTATGCGGGCGCACCGGGTCGGCCCGACGGGCACGGGAAGCCCGGCGGGCGGAATCGGTTGCCGCGAAAATCCGTCGGCGGAAATAAGCGTCCGCGCGGACGGGGAAAGAGAAAAGCCGTGGCTGCGGCGGGGGTCAGCGCCCCTGCCGGATCAGCACCGGATCAACGCCGGTTCAACACGGACAGAGTGCGCTACGACACAGAGCCATCGGGGAAAGGCCGGTCAGCAGGTTCTTCGACACGCCCCGAACCTAACAAGCCGCGCTGCCGCGCCACAACGGAATCCGGGGCTCCGGATCCGTTTTCCGGAATCCGGAAACAACTCGGCAATACGGGGTTATCAGGCGGCGCGAAAACCGGTTCGGGTCAGGGGATTCGCTTCCGACGGGCCCCTTGAAACCGCAGCGGGCGTGGTTCGGGAAGGCGCACGCGGGCCGGCGGGGGGCCTGGGGGCTGGGGCGGGGGTGGACAGGGGCAGGGCGCGGGCGCGTGGGGAGACGGGGCGGGGGGTGGACAGGGGCAGAGCGCGCGGGCCGCGGGCGCGGGCGGCCGCAGGCAGGCCGACGCGGGCCCGCGCCGACACAGGCCCAGGCCGACGCTGGCGCAGACCAGAGGCGAAGCAAGCGGGGCAAGCGGGGCAGGAGGCGGGGCGGGCGGCGCGGTGGTGTGCGGGCGCGCGGGCGCAGGCCGGCGCGGCCCAGGCAGGGGGCGAAGCAACGCGCGGCAAGCGGATAGGGACACGGAGCGAGCGGGCGGCGCGGGCGGGGAGCCCCGGCCGGGTGCCAGGAGGGATGCCCTGGCCGGATGCCGAGCGGCGGCCGGGCCGGCCCTGCGGCGCAACACCCCTCCGCCGTGCGGGGATCGGTGTCCTTCCGGTCCCTCGCAGTCGGTCGGGCACGAACCTCCGGCCAGGTCGCGGGGGGTCGACCTGGCCGGAGGCGTCTTTTTTGCGGGGTGGATCAGGTGGCGCGGTGGGTGTTGCGTTCGCGGCGGGCGAGGTTGCGTCGGCGGCGCGAGCGGAGGAGTTCGACGGCGAGCGGCAGCAGGGAAATGACCACGACGACGGCGACCAGCGGGAGGAGGTAGCGGTCGACGTTGGGGATCGACTTGCCGAGGCCGTAGCCCGCCAGGACCAGGCCGACCGTCCAGACCAAACCGCCGGCGACCTGCCACACGGTGAAGGTGCGGACCGGGACGCCGAGCACGCCCGCGAGCGGGTTGAGCACGGTGCGGACCACCGGGACGAAGCGCGCCAGCACGACGGCTTTCGCGTGGCCGTACTTGCCGAGGATCTCTTCGGCGCGGCCGACACCCTCGTGCAGGCGCGGGTTCTTGTACCGGTCGAGCAGCGCGCGGCCGCCGCGGCGGCCCAGCAGATAGCCCGCCTGCGCCCCGAGCAGCGCACCGCCGACCGCCGCGACCAGCACCTGCCACAGCGAGAGGTGGACGTTCCCGGACGCCCCCGGCACGCACAGCAAGCCCGCGGTGAACAGCAGCGAGTCGCCCGGCAGGAAGAACCCGACCAGGAGACCGGTCTCCGCGAACAGCACCACGGCGATGCCGAGCGCGCCGAACGCGGACAGCAGCGAACCCGCGTCCAGGACGTTGACGGCGAGTCCCGCGGCAGACGGCGGCATGGGGGGGGTTCCCTTCGGGGGTACGGCGAGGCATCCGGCCGCGGCAACGCGGTCGGCACACCCCACACCATGCCCACAGGCCGCTGAGAATCCGCTGAGAGAGAACCCGACGCGGCGCTCCCTTGCCCTCGGGCCCGCCGGTGGCACGCTGGGGGCCGCCGGAGATCCGGCCCGACCACGGTCAAGCCATTCGGAGGAAAGGACACACCATGGCGGACACACCCGAGGTGACCGACGTCCCCGACAAGAAGCGGTACGAGGCGCGTTTGGACGGCGCCCTCGCCGGCTTCGCCGACTACCTGCGCACGCCCGACGTGATCGCCTTCGTGCACACCGAGGTCGACCCCGCGTTCGAAGGCCGCGGCGTCGGCGGCGCCCTCGTCCGCGCCTCGCTCGACGACGCCCGCCGCGCCGGCACCAAAATCCTGCCGGTCTGCCCGTTCTACTCGGGCTGGATCGCCAAGCATCCCGAGTACCAGGACCTCGTCTACCAGAGCACCAGCACGGTCAAGGACTAGAGCGGGTCTGAGGCGGTGTCCGGGCCGCACTCGGCCTGACGGCGCCCGGCTGCGCGGTACGCGTGCCGGTGCCATGCTGGGCGGATGGGCCCCGGCGCACCGCGCCGCCGCCCACCGCCCGGGGACTCGGGGCAGGGCATGCGGCGGCCCACATGGCCGCCGACGTCAGCAACCGGCCGCGGACGCACCGCGGCACCGATGGCCGATCGGAACGCCCCATGAGTCCGACGCGAACCCTGGCAGCACTCCCGTGCGGCCGCCGCAGCAAGTGGGCGGTCGTCGTCCTGTGGCTCCTCCTCGTGGTGGTCGCGGGTCCGCTCGCCGGCAAACTGTCCGGCGCCGAGGACAACCAGGCGTCCAGTTGGCTGCCCGGCAACGCCGAGTCGACGAAAGTCCTCGACGAACAGAAGACCTTCCAGCCCGTCACGACCCTCGACGCCGTCGTCGTCTACCAGCGGCCGTCCGGCATCACCCCGCAGGACCAGGCCGAGGCGCAACGCGACGCGGCCGCTTTCGCGACCGCCCCGCACGTCGTCGGGCCCGTCGTCGGACCGGTCGTCTCCCAGGACGGCCAGGCGATGCAGACCGTCGTCCCGATCGAGATCGGCACCAGCGGTTGGAACAACCTCTCCCCCGCCGTCGACCAACTGCGGTCCGTCGCAAACACCGGCGACCTCGGCATGGCCACCCACGTCACCGGCCCCGGCGGCGTCGGCGCCGACCAGTCCAAAGCGTTCGAAGGCATCGACAGCACCCTGCTGACCGCCACCGTCGCCGTCGTGGTGATCCTGCTCCTGCTCACCTACCGCAGCCCCGTGCTGTGGATCTTCCCGCTGCTGTCCGCGGGCGTCTCGCTCGCCGTCTCGCAGGCCGTCATCTACCTGCTCGCCAAGCACGCCGGGCTGACCGTCAACGCGCAGAGCGCCGGCATCCTCATCGTGCTCGTCCTCGGCGCGGGCACCGACTACGCGCTGCTGCTCACCGCCCGCTACCGGGAAGAACTCCGCCGCCACGAGGACCGGCACGAGGCGATGGCGCAAGCCCTGCACCGCGCGGGCCCGGCCATCCTCGCCAGCAGCGCCACCGTCATCGTGTCGATGCTGTGCCTGACCGTCGCGGAGATGAACTCGACGAGCGGCCTCGGCCCGGTCTGCGCGATCGGCGTCCTCGTCGCCCTCGCCGCGATGCTCACCCTGCTGCCCGCCCTGCTGGTCGTCATGGGCCGCTGGGTCTTCTGGCCGGTCAAACCCGCCTACGGCACCGCCGAGCCGACCCGCACCGGCCGCTGGGCGCACATCGGCGCGTCGATCGCCCGCCGCCCGCGCCGCATCTGGATCACCACCGGACTCGCGCTCGGCGTGTGCGCGCTCGGACTGACGTCGCTCAACGCCAACGGCCTCACCGTCGCGGGCAGCTTCACCGGAAAGCCGGACTCGGTGGTCGGCCAGCAGGTCCTCGCCGACCACTTCCCGGCCGGCACCGGCGACCCGCTGTCCGTCATCGGCAACGCCGGGCAGATCCCCGCGGTCGAAGCCGCGGTCCGCGGCACCCCCGGCATCTCCGCGACCACGCCGCCCGCGTTCGCGAACGGCCGCGCGTTCTTCCAGGCGGTCTCCACCGACCGGCCGGACAGCCAGGCCGCCAAGGACACCGTCGACCGGGTCCGCGACGCGGCCCACGCGGTCCCGAACGCGGACGCCAAGGTCGGCGGCGGCGCCGCGATCAATCTGGACGCGGGACGCGCCGCGGCTCACGACAACCGGGTGATCATCCCGCTGGTGCTCGGCGTCGTCCTGATCATCCTCGGCCTGCTGCTGCGCGCGATCGTCGCACCGCTCGTGCTGATCGCGACGGTGGTGCTGTCGTACGCGGCCGCCCTCGGCATCAGCGCGTTCGTCTTCGAGCACATCTTCCACTTCAGCGGCCAGGACCAGGCGTTCCCGCTGTTCGTGTTCGTATTCCTGGTCGCGCTCGGCATCGACTACAACATCTTCCTGATGACGCGCGTCCGCGAGGAGACCGCGAGACGCGGCACCCGCGACGGCGCGGTCACCGGATTGGCCGCGACCGGCGGGGTCATCACGTCGGCGGGCCTGATCCTCGCCAGCACGTTCGCGGTCCTCGGCACGCTGCCGGCCACCGGGTTCGCCGAGATCGGGTTCGCGGTCGCCCTGGGCGTGCTGCTCGACACGCTGGTGGTCCGGTCGATCCTGGTCACCGCGATCACCGTCGACCTCGACCGGCACATGTGGTGGCCGAGCCGGCTGTCGAAAGAGCCGACGTGGACGGCGGTGGGGTCGCCGGACTCCAGTCGGGTGCGGTAGCCGCCGCACTCGCCGACCCGCGGCCCGATCCACGGTTGCCGGCCCCCGGCCGGGGAACCACGAGAGGATTCCCCAACGAAAGGACATGCGCATGCGTGTCGTCATCGCCGGCGGCCACGGACAGATCGCCCTCCTCCTCGCCCGCGTGCTCGCCGACCGCGGCGACGACGTGCTCAGCCTGATCCGCAAACCCGAGCAGTCCGGCGCCATCGAAGCCGCGGGCGCCACGCCCGTCGTCCTGGACTTGGAAACCGCGTCGCGCGCGGCGGTCGCGGAGGCTCTGGCAGGCGCCGACGCGGCGGTGTTCGCCGCGGGGGCGGGGCCGGGCAGCACGATCGACCGCAAGTACACCGTCGACAAGGGCGGCTCGGTGCTGCTCGCGGACGCATGCGAGGAAGCGGGGACCGGCCGCTTCGTACAGATCTCCTCGATGGGCGCCGGTGCCCCCGCGGCCCCGGGCGGCGACCCCGTCTGGGCGGCCTACATCGACGCGAAGACGCAGGCCGAGGACGACCTCAAGGCGCGCGGCGGCCTGGCCTGGACCATCCTGCGTCCCGGCGGACTCACCGACGACGCGGGCACCGGCACGGTGACCCTCGCGGCGCCGCCCGTACCGCGCGCCTCGGTGCCGCGCGCGGACGTCGCCGGGGTCATCGCCGAACTGCTGACCGCGCCGGGCACCGCCGGGCTGACGCTCGAACTCCGCTCGGGACCGATGCCGATCCGCGACGCGGTCGCGGCGGTGGCACGCACCTGACGCTCGTGGACCGGGCTGCCGGCCCGGGGTGCCCACCGGTGCCCCGGGCCGGACCCGCTCACACCGGCTCGTGCTCGTGCACGTACGACGCCGCCTCCGCCGCCGCGACGTCCGCGTCACCCGCCCGGATGGCCTCGACCAGCCGCGTGTGGTCCATCAGCTCGCCCGGCACCAGGTCGGCGCCGACGTCGACGCGGAGCCAGTCGCGCAGCAGCTCCCCCAGGTCGGCGTACAGCTCGGTCAGGACGTCGTTGTGCGCGGCCGCGACGACCGTCATGTGCAGGCTCGCGTCCGCGGTGACGAACGCCTCCGCGTCGCCGCTCTCCCACGCCTCGTCGCGCCGCGCCAGCGCGGTGTCCAGCAGACGCAGGTCCTTCGCGGTCCGCCGGGTCGCGGCGAGCCGGGCCGCCGACGACTCCAGCATCGACCGGACCTCGGCGATGTGCCGGGCGTCCGCGCCGGCGAACCGGCGGTGCATCACCCCCGACAGCTCGCTCGTCGCCACGACGTACGTGCCAGACCCCTGCCGGATGTCCAGCAGCCCGTTGTGCGCCAGCGCGCGCACCGCCTCGCGGACCGTGTTGCGGGCCACCCCCAGCTGCTCGACCAGCTCCGGCTCGGTCGGGATACGCGAGCCCACCGGCCACTCCCCCGACGTGATCTGCGCACGCAGCTGCGCGGCGACCTGTTCGGAGAGCGCGGCACGGCGCGGTGCGGACAAAGGCATGGCGCTCCTAGCGGACATCGCAGCCGGCCGCGGACCGACCGGAACGAAGTGGACAACCAATCATCCCATGATTCTATGATGGACGGCATGTCCCAGCACGAGACCTCCGCGATACGCCGCGAACCGGCGCCGCAGAACCCGGAAGAAGCCCCCGGCCCCCGACGCCAGGCCACCGGAGCGGACGCCCGCCCCGGACCGGCGGGCGCCGGACCGGCGGCCACGTCCGGCCTGCCGCGCTGGTTCACCCCGGTGCTCACCGTCGCGATCGTGCTGGCCGCGCTGAACCTGCGCCCCGCGGTCACCAGCCTCGGCGCGCTCATGGAGGAGACCCGCGACGGGCTTGGCATGAGCGGCACCGTCGCCGGCGTCCTCACCTCCGTCCCACCGCTGTGCTTCGCCGTGTTCGGCATCGCCGCGCCGCGGCTGGCCCGCCGGTTCGGCCTGGCCGCGGTGGTGTGCGCGGGCATGGCGGCGATCACCGCCGGACTGGTGCTGCGCCCGTTCGCGGGCAACACCGCGGCGTTCCTCGCCGCGAGTGCGCTGTCCCTGGCGGGTATCGCGCTGACGAACGTGCTGCTGCCGGTGATCATCAAGCGCTGGTATCCGGACCGGATCGGCAGCATGACCGGCCTGTACTCGATGGCGATGGCCATCGGCACCTCGCTGGCCGCCGCGGTCACCGTGCCGATGACCGATGCCGTGGGCGGCGGCTGGCGGGTCGGCCTCGGCCTGTGGGCGATCGTCGCGATCATCGCCGTGGTGCCCTGGCTGCCCCTGGCCCGCGCGGCCCGCGGCACCGCGGCCGCCGACCGGGGAAAGACCGACGCCATGGCCGCCGCCGGGCCGAGCATGCTGCGCAGCCGTACCGCGTGGGCGCTGGCCTGCTACTTCGGGTTCCAGGCCACCGCCGCCTACATCACGATGGGCTGGATGCCGCAGATCTTCCGCGACGCGGGAGTGTCGGCGGGCCAGGCGGGCCTGCTCCTCGCCGTGACGATGTTCATGGGCGTGCCGCTCGCGTTCGTGATCCCGCGCGTCGCGAGCCGGATGCCGAACCAGGGCCCGATCGTCGTCCTGCTCGGCGCGTTCGGCCTGGCCGGCTACGCGGGCCTGTACTTCGCCCCGGCGGGCGGCGCGTGGGCCTGGGCCCTGCTGCTGGGCATCTCGAACTGCGCGTTCCCGCTGGCGATCACCATGATCGGGCTGCGCGCCCGGTCGGCCGCGGGCATCGTCAAACTGTCCGCGTTCGCCCAGAGCACCGGCTACCTGATCTCCATCCCGGGCCCGCTGCTCATCGGCGTGCTCTACCAGAAGACCGACGACTGGGGCCTTCCGATCGCGCTGATGGCGGCCCTGATGGTGCCGCAGATCCTGATCGGCGTCGCCGCGGGCCGGAACCGGCAGATCGAGGACGAGGGCCCGGACGGGGCGTCCTACGGCTCGACCAAGCCGGCCCGGATCGCATAGCGGGTGAGTTCGAGCCGGTCGCGCAGGCCGAGCTTCTGCAGGATGTTCGCCCGGTGCCGTTCCACCGTCTTGGCGCTGATCACCAGCATCGCGGCGATCTCGCGTGACGTGTGGCCCTCGGCGACGAGCTTGAGGACTTCCTCTTCCCGCGGGGTCACCGCGCGGTCGGGCGGCGGATGCCCCTCGCGGACCCGGTCGAGGTGGGTGCGGATGAGCGTGCTCACCACCCCGGGGTAGACGAACGGCTCGTCGCGCATCGCGGCGCGGCACGCTTCCACCAGGTCGCGGTCGGCGACGGACTTGGGCACGTAGCCGTTTGCGCCGACGCGCAGTGCCTCGAAGAAGTACTGCTCGTTGTCGTACATGGTGAGCATCAAAATGCGCAGGTCGGGCAGGTCGCGGGAAAGTTCCCGGGCGGCTTGCAGCCCCGTCGTGCGCGGCATCGCGATGTCGAGGACGGCGAGGTCGATCCCGCCGCGCCGGGCCTGCGCGACGGCATCGGCCCCGTTCTCGGCTTCGGCGACGACGGTGAGGTCGGGTTCGCCGTCGAGGATGAGCCGGACGCCGCGGCGGACGAGGGCGTGGTCGTCGGCCAGCAGGATGCGGGTGGGGCGGACGGAGGGGTCGGCCGGGGTCACGAGGCGGCTCCTTTCGCGGTGCGGGGGGTTGGGGGCTGCTTGTGGGCTTGGGCCTGTTGCCGGGTCCGGGTCGGCTTGTGGGCTCCGGACTGCTTTCGGGCTTGCGGCTGTGCGCGGGCTGGGCCGGCTCCGGGGTCGGGTAGCGGGTCGGCTTGCGTGGGTGCCGGGTCGCGGGGAGCGGCGGTGAGGCGCAGGCGGATCTCGGTGCCGCCGTCGGGGAGCGCGGTGACGCTGAGGCGGGCGCCGGCCAGCAGGGCGCGTTCCCGCATACCGCGGATTCCGGCGCCTTCGGGGGCGGTGCCGATGCCGGTGCCGTTGTCGCGGACGCAGAGTTCGACGGTCGTGCCGTGCGCTTCGGCGTTGACGGTGCCGTCCTTCGCGGTGCCGACTGCGGTGGCGACGGTGTGGAGGCGGACGACGGCGCGGTCGGCACCGGAGTGCCGGACCGTGTTGGTGAGGGCTTCCTGCGCGACCCGGTACACGGCGAGTTCGGCGTCCGGTCCGAGCGGCGGCAGCTGCGGTTCGATGGCATGGCTCACGGTGAGCGCGGACGTGCCGAACTCGTGCGCGAGGGCGCGCAGGGCGCTGCCGAGTCCGAGGTCTTCCAGGACGCCGGGGCGCAGGTGCCGGGCGATGCGGCGTATCTCGTCGAGGCTCTCCCGGGTGATCTCCTGCGCGGAGGCTATTTCCGCGCGCAGGTCGGCCGGGGCGGCCGCGGACACGTGCTTGAGCTGGAGCAGCACGACGGTGAGGGCCTGGCCGACCTCGTCGTGCAGTTCGCGGGCGACGCGGCGGCGTTCTTCCTCCTGGGCGGAGACGACGCGGGCGCTGCTGGTCGCGCGTTCGGCTTCGAGGCGGTCGAGCATCGCGTTGAACGCGCCGACGAGCGCGGCCATTTCACTGGATCCGCCGAGTGCGGTGCGGGCCCCGGGACGCAGCAGGTCGGTGGTGCTCATCGCGCCGGTGAGGCGGCGCAGCGGGGCCAGCGCGTACCGCAGGATCAGGGCGTTGACGACGAGCATCGCGGCGAGTCCGGAGACGACGACGAGGGCTTGTCCGGGGAGAACCGGGCTGGAGACCGTGACCGGGCCGAGGAGCAGCAGCGCGGCGGCGACGAGGACCGCGGCGTTGAGCAGGAAGATCCGCCAGAAGAGGGTCACGCGTTGGGCCTTTCGGGTGGTGCGTGTGCGCACCCTCGTCCTCCGTGTCCTCCCCGTGGTGCGGCGGCTGCCGCCGTGGTGTGCGCCGCGGCGTGGTGGGCCGCTGTGCGGTGGGGCCCGGGCTGTGGTCGTGCGGGACCGGTCCGGGCCTGTGGATGTCCATCGTGCCAGGCAGTCTTCCGCGGGCCGCAGGGTGGTGTCTATGCATGCTGACACCCATATACCCGCAGGTGGGAGGGCTGGCAGAGTGTCGGGCGAGCCGGTGCCTGGCCGGTGTTCGGCGGGTCCCCGTCCGGCGGGTGTGTGACGCGCGGGCGGTCGGTGCGGGTGCCGCCGGAGGCTCGGGGCCGGGTTGGTGCGGCGGTCGGCCGGGTGCCGCTGCCGCGACTGCCGCTGGGAGTGCCGCGTACTGCCGCGCGGCGTGAGAATGCGACTTTTTCGTCGCCCGTGACGATTCCGGGAGCTGTTCCGCTGTGCCTGCGATCGATGTGCCGTGTGTCCGACGTGGGGTTGCGGGGTGTTCGTGCCGGTGCCGGTGAGCGGGGTTCGGGCGGGGTCGGGGGCGGCTTCGGGTGGGGGTACAGCTTCCCGGGCGGCTTCGGGGCGGCGGCTGAGTTGGGACGTGGTGCGGGTCGCGGCGCTGCTGCTCGTCGTGTGGTTCCACAGCACGTGGCAGGCGCCGTTGTGGCATGCGGAATTGGCGCCGCGGACGTTCGCGCTCGGGTATCCGGTGGGGGCGAGCCTGCTGCTGGTGGTGTCGGGGTATTTCGCGGCGGCGGCGGTGCGGCGGCAGGAGCCGTGGCGGTGGTGGTGGGGGCGGTTGTTCCGGTTGCTGCCGGCGTTCTGGGCCGCGGTGCTGCTGACGGCATTCCTGTCGTGGGAGGCGGCACCGGTCGGGTGGTGGGTGCCGGCGTGGTCGGACGTGGGGGCGAACGTGCTGATGCTGTGGCAGTGGAAGCCGCAGCTTTATCCGTACGTGGATGCGTCGCATTGGACGATCCCGATCCAGCTTGTGGCGTTCACGGGTGTGCTGGCTGTGTGCCGGCGGCCGTGGCGGCGGGTGCCCGGGGTGGCGCTGCTGTGGGCCGCGCTGGTGTTCGAGGTGGCGCTGTGGCCCGAACGCGTGTACGGCGGGTCGGAGCCCTTTCGGATGTTCTACGACGGCCTCGGCTGGTACCGCATGCACTTGTTCGTCGCGGGGGTGGCGGTGTACGCGGTGGCGTCAGGGCGGATCGGGCGGGCGCACGGGGCGTTGCTGGTGGTGGCGTGCGTGGCGGCGCACCAGTTGCAGGTGCTGGACGCGACGACGACGGTCGGCGTGGCGGCCGGGTTGCTGGTGATCGTGGCGGCGGCGGTGGGGCCGGACTGGGACGGGGTGGTGCCGTCGGCGGCGCAGCCGGTGATCCGGTGGCTGGCGGGGATTTCGTACGGGGTTTACCTGACGCATCAGACGTTGGGGGACATCGTGATGCGGCACTTGCAGGACGCGGGGTTCGGTCCGTTCGCGCAGACGGTGGGGATGCTGGCGACGGGGGTGCTGTTCGGCTGGCTGGTGACGGTGGCGGTGGAACGACCGGCGTATCGGGCGCTGTGCCGGTTGCGGGACCGGTGGACGGGGGTGAGGGCGGTACGGGCAGACGGGTCTGCGGGGACGGGGCGGGCGGCCGCGTCTGCGGGGGTGGCGCCGGTGGCCGTGACGCTGGTCGAGCCTGCGGGGCCGGTGGCGGCCGTGACACTGGTCAAGCCCGTGAGGTCGGCGGCGGCCGTGGAGGTGGTGAAGCCCGTGAGGCTCGTGAAGCCCGGGGAGACTGCGGGGTCGGTGAAGCTGGTCAAGCCCGCGAGGTCGGCTGAGTCTGCGCGGCGTTTGGAGCTGTCGGGCCGGCGGGAGAGCCCGTGAGGGCGACGGGACCCGTGGACCGGCGAGGCCGCTGAACCCGAGGACCGTCGGGCCGGTGAAGTCGCCGGCTGGGGCCCAGGTGCCGCCTTCGCGACACCCCGGCGGGCCGGATCGCGCGGCCCTGGTCGCGCCGCCTTGGTCGAGGCCCGCCCCACGCACAAACGCGTCAGCGCCAGGCCGGCGGACCGGTGGGGTCGGTGGGGCCCTGTGGGGTCAGTGGGGTCAGTGGGGTCGACGGCCAAGGCGAAGTTGCGGCCACCGCGACAACCCACCCGAGCCGAGTCCCGCCGCCCGGGTCGAGATCACATCCCTGTGTGGGCGGCGGGGTCGTCCCTCTGACTCGGTCTCACCGTCGGCAAGTGGTGACGTGGGCTGCCGGGGTGTCGTTGCGGACCTCGGCAGGGGCGCCCCGCGCCGGCGTGGATGGCCCTGCGGCGGATACCGACCGGCTCGTCTGGGCAGTCGTGCGGCCTCGCCGCGTCCGAGGGGTCAGTGCCAGCCTCGGGTGTCCCAGACCGTGAGGCCTCGGTGGGGGGTGGTGGGGGTGATCAGGCGGGTGCCGTCGGGGGTGAAGGCGGTGGTGGGAGGGCCGTCCAGGCCTTCGGTGAGGATCCGGAGTTGGCGGTGGGCGGCGGTGTGCCACAGCCGGACGGTGCCGTCTTCGGCGGCGGTGGCGAGGAGGGCGCCGGCGGCGCCGAAGGAGACGGCGGTGACCGGCGCGGTGTGGCCGGTCAGGGCGGCGATGCGGGCGCGGCGGAGGACGTCCCACAGCAGGACGGTGCCGTCGCGGCCGGCGGTGGCGAGTATTTCGCCGTCGGGGGTGAAGGCGAGGGCGTCGACGCAGTCGGTGTGGCCGGTCAGGGGGGCGAGGTAGCGGAAGCGGCCGCGGGTGCGGATCCAGAGGTGGGCGTGGTGGTCCATCGAGCCCGCGGCGAGGACGCGGCCGTCGGGACTGAAGGCGACCGCGCCGACGGACTGGCGGGGGCCGGTGAGGGCGGTGACGACGGGGCGGTCGCGGGTGAGGTCCCAGACGTAGACCTTGCGGTCGGTGGCCGCGGCGGCGAGGAAGCGGCCGTCGGGGCTGTAAGCGAGGGAGCGGACGTGGGGGTCGTGGCCGCGGGCCCGGCGGGGCACGAAGGGCACGTGGAGGCGGCCGGTGCGCTGGCCGGTGTGCGCGTCCCACAGGTCGACGAGGCAGGGGTCGGCGCCGGATTCGGGGGGTTCGGCGGGGGCGGGGGCGTCGGAGGCTACGGACTGGCCGTCGGGGCTCAGCGCGGCGACGTGGGCCTGGTCGGGGTCGTCGACGGTGAAGCGGGGGCGGGACTGGCCGAGTGTCCAGACGCGGACGGAGCCGGGGTCGAACGCGTCGAGTTCGGTACGGCGGAGGTGGCTGGTGCTCATCGCGGTGCCGTCGGCGCTGAAGGAGATCGACGAGACCGAGGCGAAGCCGCGAAGGAGGACGGGGGGCGGGAGTTCGGGGAGGTCGCCGTCGTCCAGCCAGGCGGGTTCGGGGACCTGCGGTCCGCCGTTGGCTCGGAACCCGAAGTACGCCAGTACGCCCATCGTGCCCGCCCCCCGGCCGCTGGTTGTGCGTTGGCCCCGATGCTGTGCCGTGCGCGTGTCGTCGCGCGGGCGTCGGTTCTTGCCGTCGTCGGCGCTCGCGACGAACGCCATTGTGCGGGGGGATGATCGGATAGGGGAAGAGCGGGGACGAGCAATCCGGTTTGGGCATAAGGAAGTTCGGCGGGCGGGGATGGCCTGATTCAGGCCTTGCCGCGGGCGCACCGGTGGTGGGCGGTGCGCCCGCGGGCTTGGCTTTGCCGTTCGCGAATTCGCTTTGCGGAAAGCTGTTTCACCAAGGGATGACCGGCGCCGCGCCCGCCCGTCCCGTCGGCCTCAGCGTCCCGTCAGCCTTCCAGGTGCAGTTTGAGGGCTTCCAGGGTCGCGCGCATCGTCCGTTCGTTGTGCTCCGCGCGCGGGCCGGTGCGGAGGGCCGCTTCGGTGAGGAGGCGGGCGGCGGCGCCGAGCGGGCCCACGCGCTGGTCGCGCCAGGAGTGTTCGAGGTAGGTGCCCTTGTCGGTGGGGGTGAGCGTGAAGGACCAGCGGGCGATCGGGAGGCCGGCGTCGACCCGCCAGGCGAGGGCGCGGGCCGGGCGGGCCTCGGTGATCGTGCAGCGGGTCGACCACACGGCCGGGCCGCGGCGGTTCGTGCCGACGAAGCGTGCGCCGGCGACCGGTTCGCGCAGACGCCCGATCCAGCGGCCGCCCGTGCACTCGGGGCTCCACTCCCCCATCCGCGTCACGTCGGACAGGACGGCCCACACCTCGTCGGGCGCGGCCTCGATCTCCAGGCCGACCGTGACATCCCGCCGCTTGGTCCCCACGTTTCCCGTACCCACGCTTTCCGTCCGCCCTTCGTCGTGCTGCCCGTTCGCTTGTCCGGCATCGTCGCGCGGATGGGCCACCACCCGGGCGAGTTTCGCCGGAACCAGCGTGACATGCCGCAGCATCTGCTTCTCCGGCGCCGGGTCCGGCGCGGTCGGATCGACGCGCGCCAGCACCTCGCGGATGATCACCTTCATTTCCAGGACGGCGAACTGCGCCCCCACGCAGTAGCGCCGGCCACCGCCGAACGGCATCCACGCCTTCTGCGCGCGGGCGGCGTCCGGGCCGAGGAAGCGTTCGGGGCGGAACTCCGCCGGGTCCGGGAACACGTTCGGATCCTGGTGGATCAGGTTGATGTGCGGCGCGACGAACCAGCCCGCCGGTATCTCGTGCTCGCCGAGGCGCAGCGGCGCGTCGAGCAGGCGCGGGGCCTCGTACACGACCGGGCGCGAGCGGAGCGCTTCCTTGACCACCGCTTCCAGGTACGCCTCGCTCTCCCCGGCGGCCAGTTCGGCCCGCAGTTCGGCGAGTACGCGCGGGGTACGGACCAGGCGCTCGAACGTCCACGCGAGCGCGGTCGCGGTGGTTTCGTGACCGGCGCTGAGCATGGTGACGAGTTCGTCGCGCAGTTCGGTGTCGGTGAGCGGATTGCCGTCCTCGTCGCGGGCTTCGAGGAGACGGGACAGAACGTCGGTCGCGCCCGGTTCGGGATGCGCGCGGCGGCGGGCGATCTCGTCGTACAGGATCGCGTCGACGTCGGCGCGGGCGCGCTGGAAGCGGGTGGTGGGCAGGAAGCCCATGCGGTTGAGCGGCGCGCGTTCGGTCCAGACGCGGGCGGCGGGCGGGAGCATGAGGAGGGCGATCGCGCCGCCGACTTCGATGAGGTTGGGGATGGCGACGCGCAGCCGGGCGAGGCGCTCGTTGTCCCGGATGCCGAAGACGAGCCGGAGGACGACGTCGAGCGTGATGTCCTGCATACGGTCGCGGAGGGCGAACGGTCGGCCGTGCGGCCACTCGGCGATCGAGGCGGCGGCGATGGCGGCGATCTCGTCGCCGTACCCGGCGATGGCTTTGCCGTGCAGGGGCGGGCTCAACAGGCGGCGGTGCCGCCACCACGGCTCGCCGTCGAGGCTCAGCAGCGAGTCCGCGCCGACCAGGCCCTCGAGGAAGCCGCGGCGGACTTCGCCCGCGCGGCCGGTGCCGGCCGCGTCCACCGCGTAGACGAGCTGGGCGAGTTCCGGATCGACGACGAACGCCTCCGGCGGGAAGCCGAGGAACCGGGTGTGGAACACCGGTCCGAACCGGCGCCGTGCGGCTCGCAGCGCCGGGGCGGGAGCGGCGAGGAACACGGCGGTCTGCAGCCAGGCGGGCAGCCGCGGACCGGGCGGCGGCGGGGCGGACACCATCGCGTTGCTCCTGTCACGAGTGCCACGAGTCCGATCACGGGTCGGATCGCGGGTCGGCTCACGGTCGGCTCGCGGTCGGCTTGCTTGGTGCGAACAGCCTTTTCCCACAGCCACCTTGGCACCCGACCGGGGCCGTGTACACCCTGCGGCGATGGGCGGGCGACGCTCTGGACGGGACGAGGCTACTGGCGCGTAAGGTGGCCCGACCACCCCGGCGCCACCGCCGGTCCCGAGCGACCGCACGAAAGGCCTGCCATGCCCGACTCCGTCGACCGCCCCACCTCCAGCCCGGCCGCGCGCCGGACGGCACTCGTCACCGGAGCCTCGTCCGGCATCGGCGCGGCCGTGGCGGCGGCCTTGGTCCGGCGCGGCTATCGGGTGCTCGGCACGACGCGGCACCCCGAGGCGGTGGCCGCACCGATCGACGGGGTCGAGTACCTGGCGCTGGACCTGACCGACGACGACGGCATCACGGCGTGCGCGGCGGCCGCGGGCGACGTCGACGTGCTCGTCAACAACGCGGGCGAGAGCCAGAGCGGGCCGCTCGAGGAACTGCCGATGGCGGCGGTGCGGCGGTTGTTCCAGACCAACGTCTTCGGCGCGGTGCGGCTCACGCAATTGGTCCTGCCCGGCATGCGGGCGCGCGGGTACGGGCGGGTGGTGATGGTGGGGTCGATGCTGGCGAGCTTTCCGCTGGCTTACCGGTCGTCGTACGTGGCGTCCAAGGCGGCGTTGAAGGGCTTCACGACGGCGGCTCGGCGCGAGGTGGCGCCGTACGGGGTGGCTCTCACCACGGTCGAGCCCGGTTCGATCAACACGGGGATCAGTGAGCGCCGCACGCAGTACCTCGCCGACGACTCGCCGTTCGGCGAGGAGTACCGCACGATGCTGAGCGCGTTGAACGCGAACGAGGCCGCGGGGGTGTCGGCCGATGCGGTGGCTGCGGTGGTGGTGAAGGCAATCGAGGCGCCGCGACCGAAGTCGCTGTACGCGGTGGGGAGCAATGCGCCGGTGGTGTTCCCGCTGCGGCGGGTGCTGCCGCGCGGGGTGGTCGAGCGCATGACCGCCCGCCGCCACGGCCTCCGCTGACCCCCCTCCGGGTGAACCCCCACCACGATGCGTGGTCATACATAGACACCTTTATGTCCAAAATGTTAGAAATGGCTGGTGATAGGGCGCTCCCGGCAACCGCGCGCCCCGCGGTCCCGTCACCCCCGCAGCATCGCGGGGCAGGTTTTTCTGCTCCAAGCGGTCGTGGTCGTGCTGCTGGTGGCCGGAGCCGCCGTGGCGCTGGTTCTGCAAGCCCTGCGGGACAGCGACCGCGACGCCCGGCACCGCACCCTCGCCGCCGCCGAATCGTTCGCCAACGCGCCCGGCACCGCCGCCGCCCTGAGCAGCGCCGACCCGTCCGCGACCCTGCAGCCCGCGGCCGAAGCGGCACGGCAAGGCGCCGACATCGACTTCATCATCGTGCTCGGCAAGGACGGCACCCGCCTCACCCACCCCGACCCGCGGCTCATCGGCCAACGGTCTCTGGATCCCCATCTCCAGGAGGCGCTGACCCGCGAACAAGCGATCACCACGACCTATCCCACCGACCGCGGCCGCGCCGTGGTCACGAGCGTCCCCCTGCACGACGCGCAAGGGAACCCCCTCGGCCTGGTCGCCGCCGGCCTCACCGTGGAACGCGTCAACGGCATGTTCACCGACCGGATGCCGCTCGTCCTCGGGGGCGCCGCCGCCGCGCTGGCCCTCACCGCCGGGGGCACCGCGCTGGTCAGCCGCCGCCTGCGGCGCCAGACCCGCGGCCTCGGCCCCGCCGAGATCACCCGCATGTACGAGCACCACGACGCGGTCCTGCACGCCGTCCGCGAAGGCATCCTCATCATCGGCGACGACGGCACCATCCTGCTGAGCAACGACGAGGCCCGCCGCCTCCTCGGCGTCCCCGAACTCGACGGCCGCGCCATCGCCGAACTCGGGCTCGACCCGGGCCTGGCCTCCCTGCTGCAATCCGACCGCCCCGCCAGCGATGAGGTGCACACCGCGGGCGAACGGCTGCTCGCCGTCAACAAGCGGCCGACCGCGCCGTACGGCTCCGCGGGCAGTGTCGTGACCATCCGCGACTCCACCGAGCTGCAGGCGCTGGCCGGGCGCGCCGAGATCACCCGTGGGCGGCTCAACCTGCTGTACGAGGCCGGTCTGCGCATCGGCACCACCCTCGACATCGCCCGCACAGCCGACGAACTCGCCGAAGTCGGCACGCCGCGGTTCGCCGACATCGTCACCGTCGACCTGCTCGACGCCGTCCTCACCGGCGAGGAGCCCTCCCGCAACCGCACCCGCATGCGGCGCGTGGCAGCGCGCTGGGCGCCCGGCTCGGACGCCCCGCCGCTGCACCCCACCGGCGACATGATCGAGTTCGGTCCGACCACGCCGATGGCGACCGCGCTCATCTCCGGCCGCGCGGTGCGCCGGGCGGACCTGACCGCGGGCGACGACTGGCGGGCCCAGGACCCCGACCGGGCGCGCGGGCTGCTCTCCGCCGGCGTGCACTCGCTGATCTCCGTGCCGTTGCAGGCCCGCGGCGTCGTCCTGGGGCTGGCCTCGTTCTGGCGCGGCCCGGAGTCGCCGCCGTTCGAGGAAGACGACGTGTCGTTCGCGGAGGAACTCGCGGCGCGCGCCGCGGTCGCGATCGACAACGCCCGCCGCTACACCCGCGAGCACACCATGGCGGTCACGCTGCAGCGCAGTCTGCTGCCGGGCGGGCTGCCGGAGCAGGGCGCGCTGGAAGCGGCCTACCGGTACCTGCCGGCGCAGGCCGGGGTCGGCGGCGACTGGTTCGACGTGATCGCGCTGCCCGGGGCGCGGGTGGCGCTGGTGGTCGGCGACGTCGTCGGGCACGGCCTGTACGCGGCCGCGACGATGGGGCGGCTGCGCACCGCCGTGCACAACTTCTCCGGGCTCGATCTGCCGCCCGACGAGATGCTGGGCCACCTGGACGATCTGGTGAGCAGCATCGACCGCGACCGGTCCGCCCACGACGACGACCCGGATCCCGCGCAGATCACCGGCGCGACCTGCCTGTACGCGGTGTACGACCCGGTGTCCGGCCGCGTCACGATTGCCCGTGCCGGGCATCTCGGTCCGGCGCTGGTGACCCCGGACGGCAATGTGTCGTTCCCGGACGTGCCGGTGTCGCTGCCGCTCGGGCTCAACGGCAGTCTCCCGATCGAGTCGGTCGACCTGGTCCTGCCGGAGGGCTCGCGGCTGGTGTTCTACACCGACGGCCTGGTCGAGGACCGCAGCCGGGACCTGGACGCCGGGCTGCGCATGCTGGCGTCGGCACTGTTCGCCGCGGGGCCGGATGCGGATCCCGAGCACACGTGCGAGACGGTCATCGACGCGATGGTCGGCCCGAAGTCCAGCGACGACATCGCGCTGCTCGTGGCCCGCACGCACGTGGTCGACGCCGACCGGGTCGCGGTGTGGGACGTGCCGCCGGACCCGGCCGCGGTGGCGGCCGTCCGCGCCCGGTCCGCGCGCCGGCTGGCGGAGTGGGGGCTGGCCGACATCGCTTTCAACGCGGAGCTGATCCTGAGCGAGCTGGTCACGAACGCGATCCGCTACGGCAGCGCGCCGATCCAGGTGCGGCTGATCCACGACCGCCGGCTGATCTGCGAGGTGTCCGACGCGGGCAGCACCGCCCCGCACCTGCGGCGCGCGGCGACGACCGACGAGGGCGGGCGCGGACTGTTCCTGGTCGCGAAGTTCGCCGCCCGCTGGGGCACCCGGTACACCGCGCAGGGCAAGGTGATCTGGGCGGAACTCCCCCTCCAGGAGGGTTCCGGCCCGTCCGGCGAGGACATCGCGGACGCGCTGCTCGACCAGTGGGACGACGCCGAGACCTGGTAACGGCACGCCTGCTTACCGACCGCTGTACCGGCATGCCTGCTTACCTGCCGAGCGCCGCGTGGTGGCCGGGTCGCGTGCCCGGCCACCACGCGGCCGCCTTACCGCTCGCTTACCGGCTGCCGCTGCGCCGACGCCGCGAGCACCGCGTCCCACGACGCCATCGCCAAGGCGACGGTCGCCCGCAGTTCCTCCTCTGTCGCGCCGTCGAGTGCGCGGACCGTGAGGCCGTACAGCACGGCCGTGTAGTACGCCGCGATGGCGTGCGGGTCGGCGTCCGCCGGGAGTTCGCCGTCGCGGATGCCCTGGGCGAGCCGTCCGGAGACCAGGCCGGCGTGGTTGCGGCGGGATTCCTCGAGCAGCTCGCGCACCGGCGAGTTGGCGTCCGAGCAGTTGATCGCGGAGACCACGAACATGCAGCCGGCGGGTTCGCCGGCGGCCGTCCGGGGCCGCACGTTGGCCTCGAGGACGGCCTGGATCGCGCCGTATGCGGTGGGCGCGTTGAGGCCGTCGATGCCGGGGGCGCCGTCGGTGGCCTCGTACAGGCCGAGGGCTTCGCGGAAGAGGCGTTCCTTCGAGCCGAACGCCGCGTAGAGGCTCGGCGAGGCGATGCCCATGGCGGTCGTGAGGTCGGTCATCGAGGTGGCTTCGTAGCCGTGCTGCCAGAAGACCCGCATTGCGCTGCGCAGCGCGGCATCTCGGTCGAAGGCGCGTGGGCGTCCGGGTCCGGCCATCGCGGCCTCTCCTTCCGGTCGTTCCCCCCTCGCTGTCCCGCCGTCGCGGACCGGTCGCCCGATCCGTGCCGTGCCCCCCACGGCTTTCTGTATCGATCTCTAAATATATGCCTTGACGGGCGCGTTTCCAGCACGAGAAGGTTTCTGTGCCGATCGACACAGAATTCGGTCCGGCGGCATACGGGCATGTGCGCGACCGCGCCGCGCCCGCGAACGAAAGGGCACCCCTCATGAGCGAGCTGGACGGCAAGGCGGCGTTCGTCACCGGCGGCAGCCGCGGCATCGGCGCGGCGATCGTGCGACGGCTGGCGGCGGACGGCGCGGATGTGGCGTTCACCTATGTCAGCGACGCGGGCGCGGAGCAGGCGGAGAAGGTTTTGGCGGACGTCGCCGCGGCCGGGCGGCGCGGCATCGCGATCCGGTCGGATGCCGCAGATGCGGCGTCGGCGGTCGATGCGGTGGCGCGGGCCGCGGAGGCGCTCGGCCGGCTGGACATCGTGGTGCACAACGCCGGGGTGTTCCCGTCCGGCCCGGTCGAGGACGTCACCCTCGCCGAACTCGACCGCACCCTGGCGATCCACGCCCGTGCGGCGTTCCTCACCGCGCAGGCGTCGCTCGCGCACCTGCCCGACGGCGGACGGATCGTCGCGATAGGCAGTTCGCTCGCCGAGCGGGTGGCGTTCCCGGGAGTGACGCTCTACAGCATGAGCAAGGCCGCGCTGTCCGGCCTGGTCCGCGGGCTGGCGCGGGACCTGGGGGCGCGCGGCATCACCGCCAACGTCGTGCACCCGGGGTCGACGGACACGGACATGAACCCGGCGAACGCGGACCACGCGCAGGCGCAGCGCGATCTCACGGCGATGGGGACGTTCATGAACGCCGACGACATCGCCGCGACGGTGGCGCACCTGGCGGGCCCGGGCGGCCGCTACATCACCGGGACGGCGATCACCGTGGACGCGGGAGCCACCGCCTGACCCACGGCGCGGACCCGGCCGCGGGTGCCGGCCGGAACCGGGGTCAGCCGTCCACCGGTTCGAGCCGCACCGCGGCCGGGTCCAGGCCGCGGGATTCGAGGTAGACGCTCAAGTACGCCTCGGTGGATTTGCGCGGGTCGGCGCCGGGCCGCCACAGGGACTCGCATTCGGGGCACATCCAGAACACTTCGCCGTCCCCGCCCGGGACGCGGTAGCGGCGCACGTGGTCCTCGCCGCACAGCACGCACTCGATGTCGCCACCCGCGCCGACCGCGCCGTTCATGGCCCCCACGCCGTCCACCGGCAGCACTCCCCTCGGGCGAATCACCCTGTCGATCCCGGTTCCTTGCGATTCATTACGGGTTGCCCCGATGCTGTCCGGGCATGCTGGTCACGACGAAGCGACGCGCCCCCGGCACGACGCCTTCCGGACCGACCAGGACGGCAAGGAGCATCATGGCCCTGTTCGCTGACGACAGCGAGGAAGCCGCGGCGTACCACGCCTGCCGGATCGCCCCGATCGGGACGCCGATCCCGGTCGAGCAGTTGGCCCGAGCCGGGGCGTATGCGTCGTCGCTGGCCTGGAGCGGGCATCTGGCCCGGCACGGCAAGCCCGCGACGATGGAGAAGGCCTGCCATGTCGTGTCGGATGCGGCCGACGCCTTCATCGACCACACGGCGCAGAGCCACGCGATGGACGCCGACGCGGTGGATGCCGCCAAGCACCAGGCCACGGACCAATACTCGGCGGCGCTGCGGGAGCTGTACGGCTGACCCGACCAGCCCCGCCCGCACCCCCGATCCTGCCCTCCGACCAGGCCCGCCGGGCCTACGTCGCGTGCGATGACGGCGATGCCGCGGACGCGCGTTTGCGGGCGCGGTGCGCGGCGACGTTCGCGCGGTTGGCGCAGGTGTCGGAGCAGAAGCGGCGCCGGCCGTTGCGGGATGTGTCGGCGTACACGCGTTCGCAGCGTTCTTCCGCACAAACGCCGGAGCGTTCGACGCCGTATTCGGCGAGCAGCGCGGCAAGGCCGATGGCGGTGTTGATACGGACGCGGTCCACGAAGGCGGCGCCGGGCAGCGCGTAGTGGACGTGCAGGCCGTAGCCGTGGTCGACGAGGCGGGGACGGACCGACACCCGGTCGAGCAAGCCGTTGACCAGGTCGACGGCGTCTTCCAGCCGTTCGGCTTCGAACACCCGGCGGAGTTCGGCCGACCAGTCGGCGAGGGGGCCGAGGTCGGCGGCGCGCGCGTCGCGCACGAGGAACGAGTACGGCGCCAGCATCGCCCGGGCCGCGTCGACGGTGGGCGGTGCGGCACCTTCGTCGGCCGTCCAGAAATTGACCATGGCGACGGCGGCGCCGACCCCGTCGCTGCGGTAACCGTTGACGTCCATTGAACCCTTACATACGCTCATCGGAGGTAAGGACCGAACCACCGGCAAGTATTACCGATCAGGGAAGGGGTGGCCCGTGTCGGAGCATTGCGACGCCTGCGGCCGCATCGAGGGCCCTTGGCACCGGACCATCTCCCGGCACACGACCTCGGAAGGCGAGATCCGCTACACGCGCTGCCTGTGCGGCAGCGTCGCCGTCCGCCTGGTCCCCGTCCCGGAGCCCGCCGCCGCCGCGGTCCTGGCCCGGACGGGGCCGGACGCGGCGGTGGCGGGACTGCTCCGGGGCGACTGAACCTCCGCGGCACCCCCCGCGGGGGGGCAGCCGGGATCAGCCGAACTGGCCCGGCTGGTACGAGCCCGCGGGCGTCCGCGCGATCACGTTCATCCGGTTGTACGCGTTGATCAGCGCGATCAGCGAGACGAGCGCGGCGAGCTGGTCCTCGTCGAAGTGCTTCGTCGCGTCGGCCCACGCCTCGTCGGTGACGCCGCCCGCGGCGTCCGCTATGCGGGTGCCCTGCTCGGCGAGTTCGAGCGCGGCGCGCTCGGCCTCGGTGAACACGGTGGCCTCGCGCCAGGCCGCGACCAGGTTCAGGCGCGGCCACTCGTCGCCGTGGTGGACGGCGTCCTTGGCGTGCATGTCGGTGCAGAAGCCGCACCCGTTGATCTGGCTGGCGCGGAGCAGCACCAGGTGCTGGATCGCGGTCGGCAGGGTCGAGTCCTGGACGACCTTGCCCGCCGAGTTGATGTAGCGCTGGAACTTCGCCGCGACGGGGTTGGCGTAGTAGTTGATGCGGGGTTCCATGGCGGACTCCTCGGTGTGGTGCGTGGGGGCCGGTTCGGCCGGTACACCGCACTGACGGAGCGTTCGGCGGGGGTGTGACAGCCCGGATGCCGTGACCTGGGACACACCGGCCCGGGTCACGCCCAGGTGTAGTGGAGGGCGCGTTCGAAGGTGACGTAGCCCGCGCGGCGGAAGGCCGCGGCCATGGGTGTGTTGGTGAGGTCCGTGGCGGCGCGGATGCGCGGGATGTCGGGCTGCGCCGAGAGGACGCGAGTGCCTTCGGCGAGCAGGTCGTCGACATAGCCGTGTCCGCGGTGGGCGGGCACGACGCCGGCGTAGGCGATGATCGGGTGGTAGTTGTTGCGCGCCGGGACGACGAAGCCGACGGGCTCGCCGTCGGGCAGCGTGCCGATGCGCCACCAGTCGCGCGGGGTGCGGAACCGGGCGAGTTCCCCGGCGAAGTGCGCTTCCGCGGCGGCGCGCGGGCTCAGGCCGGAGGCCAGGTCGGCGAGCGTGTGCGCGTCGAGGGTGCCGTCGATGACGGCGGCCATCAGGCCGATCAGCTCCTCCTCGTCGCGGAGCGGACGGAAGAGCAGGCGGCCGGTCGGTGCGGGGATCGGCGTGCCGGGACGCCATTCGAGGCGCAGGCGTTCGATCTTGAGCCGGGCTCCGGCGCCTTCGACGACGGCGACGCGGTCCTCGACGGCGCGGCGGTCCGCCGGGTCGTCGCGCCACTCCCCCGGCACGAACCGCATGAACTCCGGCGGGGTGCCGGGTACGTCCGCGAGGACGGCGGCGGACGCGGCGCGGTGCAGCGCCGCACCGATCGCGACCCGGTCGTCGGCGCTGTCGTCGAGGTCGAGGATGTCCAGCAGTTCGGGTGCGCCTCCGGCTTCCGGTGCCCACCAGGCGATCCGCGCCCGCACCCGCCCGCCGGCGAGCGCGACCCACATCCACTCGGGACGGCGGCGCCCGGCGGCGAGGTCGTCGGCGAGTTCGTGGTTCAGGGTGTAGGGCAGTGTGGTGAACAGCGCCAGTTCGCCGGCGTCGGCCAAAGGCCGCAGGACGAGGTCGTCGGGCAGTGCCGCAGGGGTGGTCATAAGCTCCCGGCCGGGTCGTGCAACGGATGACGGTCCGCGACGCACCGGCGGGAGGCCGGCAGCGGTCGCGGGACCCTCACCCTAGACGCCGCACTCCGGCCGTCCGGCATGCCGTCAGGCCAGCACCTTGTGCTTCGCCCGCTGGTAGTCCTCCTCGGTGATGTCGCCGTTGTTCTTCAGCGCGGCGAGCTTGGCGAGTTCGTCGGACGTGCTGCTGCCGGGGGCGGCGGCCACGTCGCGGATGTAGGTCTGGAACTGCTGCTCGTTCTGGTTCATCCGGGCTTCCATGCGCGCGCCCATGCCGCGCCCGCGCACGATCAGGTACACGAACACGCCGAGGAACGGCAGGATCACCACGAAGATCAGCCACCCGGCTTTGCCCCAGCCGCCGAGGGTGTCGTCACGGAAGATGTCGCCGATGATCCGGAACAGCAGCACGAACCACAGCACCCACAGGAAGAAAATGCACATGGTCCAGAACACGTTGAGGAGCGGGTAGTCCATTGCCGGGCCTCCAGGCTCACGGGACCCCCGAGCGGCCGCGGAACGGCCGTCCACTACCAGCATGGCGCAGCGCGGCGCACCTTGCCCGGGTACGCCGCGACGGAGTGCGGAGCAGTCGCCGGTCAGTGCAGCAAGCGCCCGCGGAGGGCCTCCACGGTGACGGCGTCGATGCCGTGCGGGGCGAGGAGTTCGCGGGCGCCGCCGACCGGGAGGGTGTCGAGGAACGTCTCGATGGTTTCGGCGGGGGCTTCCATGACGACCACGGGCATGGCAGCCAACTCCACACCCCACCCCCGTCGGGCTCCCCCATCCGCCCCGTGCTTGACTGCCCCTGAGGGGCTCGCCCGCTCACCACCCCCGCGGGCAGCCCGATGGCGTACGCCACCGAGGAGGCCGGACCCCATGCCGAGCACGCACCACGGTCGCAAGCAGATCGAACTGTCCGCCGGAACCGTCGAATACGAGGACACCGGGGAGGGCCCCGCGCTCGTCCTGCTGCACGGCGCGCTGATGGATCCCTCCCTGTGGGCGGACGTCGTGGCTGACCTCTCCGCCGACTACCGCTGCATCGTCCCGGCCCTCCCGCTGGGCGCCCACACCCTCCCGGTGCACCTCGACGCCGACCTCTCCCTCGACGGACTCGCCACTCTCACACGCGAGTTCCTCGCCGCACTCGACCTCCGCGACGTCACCCTCGCCGGCAACGACACCGGCGGCGCCATCGTCCAAGCGGTCCTCGCGTCAGGCGAGGAACGGGTCGGACAAGCCGCCCTCGTCTCCTGCGACGCGTTCGACAACTTCCCGCCCGGCCTGACCGGCAAGGTCGTCGTGTTCACGGGCAAGCTGCCGCCGCGCCTGTTCGGGCTGTTCATGCAGCAAATGCGGCTGCGCGCCCTGCGCCGCCTGCCCATCGCCTTCGGCTGGCTCACCAAACGCGGCGACGCCGCAACGGCCCGCTGGATCCGCCCGGTGCTCGGCGAGCAGGCGATCCGCCGGGACGCCGTCCGCATGCTCCGCGCCATGGGCAGGAACAAAAACGTCCTCACCGACCTGACCGAGAACCTCGCCGCGTTCGACCGGCCCGTCCTGGTGGCCTGGGCCCGGGAAGACCGCGTCATGCCGCCTGAGCACGGCCGCCGCCTGGCCGAACTGCTCCCGAAGGCACAGCTCGTCGAGATCTCCGACAGCTACACGCTGATCCCGCTCGACCAACCCGCGGAATTCGCCCGCGTGATGCGTGACTTCCTCGCGCAAACCGGACAAGGCACGGACGGCGGCAACTGAGCGGCTAACCCGCCCCGAGGAACTCCCTGAGCACCGCCAGCTGGGTTTCGCGCGCTTCGGCCTGGAGCGCGCGCCCCTGCTCGGTCGCGGTGACGTTCACCCCGCGCCGGTCGGTCACGCACATCGACCGGTCGACCAGCCCGCACTTCTCCATGCGCGCCACCGCGCGCGACAGCGCGCTCTGGCTCAGGTGCAGGTCGGCGAGGATGTCCGCGGCGCGGGCCTTGCAGTCGTCGGAGGCGACGATGCGGTCGAGGACTTCGTAGTCGCTCATGGTGAGGCCGTGCTTCGCCTGGAGGGCGCGGTCCAGCTCGTGGGCGACCTTGCTGTATCGAGACAGCAGGTCCCGCCATTCCGCGACGAGCAGGGCATCGGTGGTCACGGGGCGAACCTAGCGCATCCCTCTCTTATCATGCAAGTGAATTTTTTGCACACGCATTTTATGCGTGGACATTCAATGCGCATGCATATAAGTTCTTGGCCATGGCCCACTCTGTCGAGACTCTCGCGGGCCCGAACGTCCGCGAGCACGCCACCCTGTCCCCTGCCTCCCCCACCGCCGCACCCGACGTGCGGTGGACGCCCAAACTCTGGGGCGTCCTCGCGGTGCTCTGCCTTGTCCTGTTCCTCGACGGCCTCGACGTGTCGATGGTCGGCGTCGCCCTGCCGTCCATCGGCCACGAACTCGGCATGTCGGCCACGTCCCTGCAATGGATCGTCAACGGCTACGTCCTCGGCTACGGCGGCCTGATGATGCTCGGCGGACGCACCGCCGACCTCCTCGGCCGGCGCCGGGTCTTCCTCATCGCCCTCGGGGTGTTCGCCGCCGCTTCGCTGCTCGGCGGGCTCGTCGACAGCGGCCCGCTGCTCATCGCCAGCCGCTTCGTCAAGGGACTCGCGGCCGCGTTCACCGCGCCGACCGCGCTGTCCATCCTCACCACGACGTTCCCGGAAGGCCCGGCACGGAACCGGGCGCTGTCGGTGTTCTCCGTGTTCGGCGCCAGCGGCTACTCGTCCGGGCTCATCCTCGGCGGCCTGCTCACCGGCATCGGCTGGCGCTGGACGTTCCTCACCCCGGTGCCGCTGGCCGTCCTCGCGCTGGTCGCCGGCTACTTCCTGATCCCCCGCGACAAGCCCGCCGACGAAGGCGGCCACGACCTGGTCGGCGCCGTCACGCTCAGCGGCGGCATGCTGCTCGCGGTCTACACCGTGGTCTCCGCCCCCGACCGGGGCTGGACCGCACCGCTCACGCTCGGCTCCGTCGTGCTCGCCGCCGCGCTCCTGACCACCTTCGTGATCGTGGAACGCCGCGTCCCGCACCCGCTCGTCCGGTTCGGCATCCTCCGCAACGGCGGTGTCGTCCGAGCCAACCTCAGCATCGTCGCCCTCATGGGCTCCTACATGAGCTTCCAGTTCATGATGACGCTCTACCTCCAGGACGGGCTCGGCTGGTCCGCGCTCCGCATGGCGCTCGGCCTGCTCCCCGCCGGCCTGGTCGTGGCGTTCGGCTCGCCGTTCACCGGCAAGCTCATCAACCGGTACGGCACCGCGCCGTTCCTCGCCGCGTCGATGGCGTCGCTCAGCCTCGGCTACCTGTGGTTCCTGGCCACCGCCGGCACCACGCCGAACTACGCGTTCAGCATCCTCCCGTCGATGCTGCTCCTCGGCGGCGGCTTCGCGTTCGGCTTCGCGTCGATCATGTCGCAGGCCACCGAAGGCATCGACGACTCGGAGCAGGGCCTGGCCTCCGGGCTCGTCCAGACGTCCGGACAGGTCGGCGCGGCACTCGTGCTCGCCGTCGTGACCGCCCTGACCTCGGGGGCGACCCCGGGCGACACCGACTTCGGCTCCTACCGGCCGGGCGCCAACCTGGTCACCGGGGTCGCGGTCGCCGGACTCCTGCTCAACCTCGTGCCGATGCTGCTGTCCCGCCGCGGACGCCGCGACGCACTCCGGTAGGCACCGCTGGGCGGAAACAGCGCGGTTAGTGGCGGACAAGCGGACGGCAGGCCGCCGTAAGCGGTGTGCCGGATGCGGGCGCGGTGGCGCCGGGCGGAAGAATGAGCCCGGCGCCACCGCGCCGTTTGCACCGGGAGGACGAACCGTATGACCGGCTTTGCCGCCGACCGCTACGACAACATGGACTACCGCCGATGCGGGCGCAGCGGGCTCAAACTGCCCGAGATCTCGCTCGGCCTGTGGCAGAACTTCGGCGACGAGAAGCCGCTGCAGAACTCGCGCGCCATCCTGCGCCGGGCATTCGACCTCGGCATCACGCACTTCGACCTGGCCAACAACTACGGCAAGCCGTACGGCTCCGCCGAGACCAACTTCGGCCGGATCCTGCGCGAGGACTTCGCCGCGCACCGCGACGAACTGGTCATCTCCAGCAAGGCCGGCTGGGACATGTGGCCGGGCCCTTACGGCGAGTTCGGCTCCCGCAAGTACCTCACCGCGAGCCTCGACCAGAGCCTGCGCCGCATGGGCCTCGACTACGTCGACATCTTCTACTCGCACCGCCCCGACCCGGAGACGCCGCTCGAGGAGACGATGGGGGCGCTCGACAACGCGGTGCGCCAGGGCAAGGCGCTGTATGTCGGCATCTCGTCCTACGACGCCGCGTCCACCCGCGAGTGCGTGCGGATCCTGCGCGAGCTGGGCACGCCGCTGCTGATCCACCAGCCCGCGTACTCGATGCTGAACCGGTGGATCGAGCCGGACCTGCTGGACGTCCTCGGTGAGGAAGGCGTCGGCTGCATCAGCTTCTCGCCGCTCGCCCAGGGCCTGCTGACCGGCCGCTACCTCGACGGCATCCCGGAGGGCTCGCGCGCCACGCAGGGCTATTCGCTGTCCTCGGACCGCATCACCGACGACCTCCTCGCCAAGCTGCGGGCGCTCAACGCGATCGCCGCGAAGCGCGGGCAGACGCTCGCGCAGCTCGCGCTCGCGTGGGTGCTGCGCGACGCGCGGATGACGTCGGCGCTGATCGGCGCGAGCAGTGTCGCCCAGTTGGAGGAGAACCTGGCCGCGCGCGGCAACCTGGCCTTCGAGGCTGCGGAACTCGCGGAGATCGACCGGCTGTTGGGCTGATCACCGGGACTCCCTGGACTCCCGGGGGCGCCCGCGTCCCCGGGAGTCCCGCGTCCCCCGGGGTCAGGCCGCGGAAGGGGCTGCCCGGCTGGTGCGGGCGTCGGCGTCGCGCAGCAGCCTGGTGATCTCGTGGACGGCTGCCCGCCCGGCCCGGTTGGCGCCGATGGTGCTGGCCGACGGCCCGTAGCCGACCAGGTGGATACGCGGGTCGGCGGCGGTGCGGGTGCCGTCCATGCGGATGCCGCCGCCGGGTTCGCGCAGGCCGAGAGGCGCGAGGTGGTCGAGGGCGGCGCGGAAGCCGGTCGCCCACAGGACGGCGTCGGCGTGCATGGTGCGGGGGCCGTCCGCGGTGTCCCAGGCGACGCCGTCGGGGGTGAGCCGGTCGAACATCGGTGTGCGGTCGAGGAGGCCGCGTTCCCGGGCGTCGCGGACCGCCGCGGTGGGCGGGAGCCCGGTGACGGTGACGACGCTCTGCGGCGGCAGGCCCTGCCGGACGCGTTCCTCGACGCGCGCGACCGCGGCCCGGCCCAGTTCGGGGGTGAACTCGTCGTCGCGGAACTGCGGCGGCCGCCGGGTCACCCATGTCGTGGTGCCGCCCGCGGCGTTGATCTCGGCCAGGAAGTGGATGGCGGACGTTCCGCCGCCGACGACCACGACGTGCTTGCCGCGGAACTCGTCGGGGCCCGCGTAGTCGACGGTGTGGAGTTGGCGGCCGCGGAAGTCGGCGGCGCCCGGATAGTAGGGCAGGAACGGCCGCCGCCACGTGCCGGTGGCGTTGATCAGCGTGCGGGTCGTCCACGTGCCGGCGTCGGTGTCGACGGCCAGCAGCCCCTCCCCCGCCTCGCGGACGGCGGCGACCTTGACCGGGCGCACGACGGGCAGGTCCATCGCGTGTTCGTACGCGGCGAAGTAGGCGGGGACGGCCACCCGTGCCTGCTCGGCGGGGTCGACCGGCGGGACGGGCATGCCGGGCAGCTCGTGCACGCCGTGCACGGACTCCATGAGCAGCGTCGGCCACCGGTGCCGCCATGCGCCGCCCGGCCCGGCGTCGGCGTCGAGTACGACGAAGTCCAGGCCCGCGCGGCGCAGGAAGTAGGCGGCGGACAGGCCGGCCTGTCCGGCGCCGATCACGACGGCGTCGAGCGGGGCGGGCACGGGCTCCGAAGCATCCATGCCGGGTGAACACCGCGAAGCCCGCCGGACTTCCCGGCCGTCGGTCAGTCGTCCGCGGCGCCCGGCAGCCGCACGACCACGGTGAGTCCGCCTTCGCCGCGGGCTTCCGCCTCGACGGTCCCGCCGTGCGAGTCGACGACGGCGCGGACGATGGACAGGCCGAGTCCGGATCCGGTGGTGTCGCCGGATCCGGCGAGGCGGGCGGCGTCGCCGCGGTGGAAGGGTTCGAACAGGGCCTCGACGTCGGCGGCGGCGATGACCGCGCCCGAGTTGGCGACCCGGAGTTCCGCGCCGCGGCCGGGGGTGGCGGCGGTGGTGACGCGGATGAGGCCGCGGCCTTCCGGTCCGGGTTCCGGGCGGTTGTGCCGGACGGCGTTCTGGATGAGGTTCGCGGCGACGTGTTCGAGCAGCACCGGGTCGCCGGACGTGGGCGCCGGGCCGAGGTCGCGGGTGAGGACGATGCCCGCGGCGGCGGCCTGCGCGTGGTAGGTGTCGATGGCTTCCGCGGTCAGGTCGGCGAGGTCGACGTCCTGGTAGCTCTCCGGGCCCTGCTGGCCCTTGGCGAGCAGCAGCAGGCTGCCGACGAGGCGTTCGCTGCGGGCAGTGGCGCGCAGGGCGCGTACCACGGACGGTTTGAGGTCGTCGGGCACGCGGCCTTGGGCGAGGGGGATTTCCAGCGCGGTGCGCTGCACGGCGAGCGGGGTGCGGAGTTCGTGGGACGCGTTGGCCGCGAAGCGGCGGTTGGCGGCGAAGGCCCGGTCGAGGCGGCCGAGCATGGCGTCGAAGGTGTCGCCGAGTTCCTTGATCTCGTCGGACGGGCCGACGAGGGCGAGCCGGTCGTCCAGGTTGCGTTCGGAGATGTGTCGGGCGGCGGCGGTGACGGTGTGCAGGCGGGCGAGGGAGCGTCCGGCCGTCCACCAGCCGAGTGCGGCGGCCAGCACGGTGAGCACGCCCAGGGTGACGAGCGATTGGCCGACCAACGCGTCGAGGACCACGGATTTGAAGTCGACGAAGCGGGCGAGGGCGACGGCCTGGGTGGTGGCCGCCATGGACGGGCCGTCGGCCGGGTACGAGGGCAGGATCGGCTGTGCGGGCACCGCGTCGGTCGCAGCGGGTGCGGGCACGGACGTGACGACGCTGCTGTGGTCGCCGAGGATGCGGTTGACCGCGATGTACTGCACGAGCAGCAGCACGCCGCCGCAGGCCACGAACAGCACGGCGTGGAGGGCGGCCAGCCGGGTGCGGATCCGCCAGTTGGGGCGCGGGAGCCCGCGCAGGCGGCGTCTCACAGCCGGTAGCCGATCCCGGGGACCGCTTCGATGAGCGGCGGGTCGCCGAGTTTGCGGCGCAGCCCGTGCATGGCGACTTTGACCACGCCGGTGCGTGGGTCGACGGCGTCTTCCCAGGCTTCGTCGAGGAGTTCGCCGTGCGTGACGACGCCGCCGTCGGCCGTCAGGAGGAGTTCGAGGATGACCATTTCCTTGGGGCTGAGGCGGAGCAGGCGTCCGTCCCGTTCGGCGAGGCGCCGCTGCGGGTCGAGGACGACGCCGCGGCGTTCCAGCACGCCGCCGCTTGTGCTGCCGCCGCCGCGCCGGGCGAGGGCGTGGATGCGCGCCACGAGTTCGGTGTAGGCGAACGGTTTGGCGAGGTAGTCGTCGGCGCCGAGGTTGAGTCCGTCGACGCGGTCGGCGAGCGCTCCGGACGCGGTGAGCATGAGGATGCGGGCCGGGTTGCGGGTGGCGACGAGGGTGCGGCACACGGCATCGCCGTGCAGCACGGGCAGGTCGCGGTCGAGGAGGATCACGTCGTACGCGGATGCCGCGGCGCGTTCCAGCGCGCGGGCGCCGTCGCGCGCCACGTCGACGCCGAAGCCTTGGCCGCGCAGGCCTTCGGCGAGCAGCTCGGCCAAGTCTTCGTCGTCCTCGACGACGAGCAGTTTCATCCGTGTTTCTCCGTTTCCGGGCATCCGTCCCATGATCACATCCCGCCGCCGGGACCCGGCCCCACCCGGGTCCCGGCACGGCGTCGGTGCCGATCGGACCGGTACCGAGCCTGCCCCGGGGCTGGTTAGCGGGTGGTTAGGCCGAACGGGGCCGCCACGCGATTAGGTGGGGCTGGTGTGACTTGTGAGGTAAATGTGGCAGGAACGCAACCCAAAGCGGCAATGGCGCCGGAATGAAATCCGATACCGCGAGGGCGGCCGCGACGCCCGGGATCGTCTGCCCGGCGGGCGAATAATCCCGCGCAAAGTCGGCAGGCCCCCTCACAGCACCGGAAGGCGGCGGTATGGCGACGTACAGCGAGATCCGTGAAGCGACGCTCGCAAGGACCGAGGAGACTCGCGAGTTCCGCGAGGATCTGGCCCGGCACCCGGAACTGGCGTGGCAGGAGCACCGCACCACCGAGAAGATCGAGGCGGAGCTGGCCTCGATCGGCTTCAGCCCCGTCCGGGGCAGTCGCGGCACGGGTGTCATCGGGGAAGTCGGGCCGAAAGACGGTCAGGTCGTCGTGCTGAGCGCCGACATCGACGCTCTGAAAATGCCCGACAAACGCAACGTCGAGTACCGGTCGCGGAAAGCCGGCGTCCATCACGGCTGCGGCCACGACGTCACGACGGCGGGGTTGGTCGGCGCGGCGCATGTCCTCAAAGATCTTGACGACCGCGGGGAACTGGCCAACCGTGTCCGGTTCGTGTTCCGGCCGGCCGAGGAAGACGGCGTCGGCGCCGCCGTGATGGTCCGGGAGGACAACGTCCTGGAGCATGCGGTGGCAGCCTATGGCCTGCACTGCTGGCCGACGATCCGGATCGGCCAGTACGCCGTCCGCCAGGGGCCGACGCAATACAGCGCGCACCGTGTCGAACTGGAGCTGTCCGGTCCGGGCGGCCACACCGCGCGTCCGGAGGAGAGCGAGAACCCGGTCGAGGTGGGAGCCGACCTCATCGTCGGCATGCGCGACGGGCTGCGGAAGCTCTACGCGAACGTGCCGGAAAGCGACCGTCCGGTCCTGGGCTTCGGCCGCTTCAGCGCCGGGACGACGATGAACGTCATCCCGGATCACGGAGACGGCTTGGCCACGCTGCGTTCCCCGACCATGAAGACGTACCAGGCCGCGCCGCGAGAACTCATGAAGATCGCCGCGAAGATCCTGCGGAAGAACGGCTACACCGGAGCCAAGGTCAACCTCATCGACCTGCTGCCACCGGTGATCAACACCGCGGAGCCCGAGGTCCGCGCGATCCTCGGCGCGGTGGTGGGCGAGGAGAACGTGGTGCTGTTCGAAGGGTCCCGCGGCGGCGACGACTTCGCGTTCTTCGGCACGGGGGTCCCGGAGGAGAACGGCCGGAAGGCCATTCCGGGCGTGGACATGATCCACTACACGCAACTGGGGGTCGTGCCCATGGGCATGCCGCTGGTCGACAGCCGCCGAAAGCTGCACACTCCGACGTTCGATACCGACCCCCGGGCACCCGTGATGGCCGCGGTGCAGTTCGCCGCGCTCGGCGCCACCCCGGTCCGGCCGCGGGAACGCGTCGGCGAGCGGGCGCTCTTGCTCGCGCGCTGACTCCGGTCGGCGGCAACCCGGGCGCGCGGGCGGCGGTCCCGTTGCGCGGACGCCGCCACCGCGCCGCCGGTTAGCGCGCGGTTAGCGCGCCGCGAACCGGCGGCGAACCGGCTGCTCCGTAGAACCGGTAGCGGGTCGGACGGCAGCGTGCCGTCCGCCGGCGAAGGGATTCACGGATGCGCAATCTCCCCACGCGGCACCGCACGCGCCTGCACCGGACGACGGCCGGGGCAGGCGCGGCGGTCCTCGCGTCGCTGCTGGTCCTGTCGGCATGTTCGTCGGGCGGGTCGGACGGCGGCAAGGACGGTGTCGCGTCGCTCGGCGACGGCAAGGGCTCGTCCGCGCCGCCGAAGGCCGCCGCGGGCGACAAGGGCGACATGGTGAAGTACGCCGGGTGCATGCGCGAGCACGGCATCGACATGCCCGACCCGAACGCGGACGGCAGCATGGCGGTGATGGCGATGCCGGCGGCCGGCGGGGCGGACTCGGCGGAGATGAAGAAGATGGAGGACGCCTCCAACGCGTGCCGCCAGTGGCTGCCGAACGGCGGCGAGGTGTCCGAGAAGGACAAGGCGGCGCAGCGCGAGAACGACCTCAAGCTCGCCAAGTGCCTGCGCGAGCACGGCATGGACGTGCCGGACCCGCAGCCGGGCCAGAACGGGTTGGCGATCGGCCAGGACGCGAGCGACCCGAACAAGTCGGATGCGGCGTTCAAAGCCTGCATGCCCGGCTCGGGCGACGCGCCGAGCGTGACGGTTCCGAAGTGACGGGGCTCGGGCCGGGCGGGATCCTGGATCCCGCGCCGGGGTCGGACGACACCGCCGAGTACGCGCCCGTCCGGTCGCGGCGTTCCGCCGTTCGGACGCGCACGTTCGCGATCGCCGGTGTCGCCGCCGTGCTGGCGCTCGGGGTGGGCGGGGCGGTGGTGTTCGCGCCGGACGGCGGCGGCGGCAAGACGCAGAACCAGTCGCAGTCGACGAAGGCGAAGGCGCCGGTGGTCCGCGGCGATCTGACGGTCAGCGAGGAACTCGGCGGCGTGCTGGGCTTCGCCGGAACGGGCACGATCTACGCGCAGCAGCCCGAGTCGGGCGGCGGCATTCCCCCGGGTGCGGGTGACGGCGGCGGCGCGAGTGCGCCTCCGGGTGGCGGTACCGCGTCGTCGCCGCCGCCGTCGCGGACCCCGGACACCAAGCAGCCGGGTACCGGCCGCCCCGACGACGGGCTGTCCGGTCCGCGGATCTTCACCGAACTGCCGAAGGTGGGCGACGTCGTGCGGCAAGGCGCGACGGTCTACCGGGTGAACGGCCGTCCGGTGCCGCTGTTCGTCGGCGACGCGCCGCTGTGGCGGGCGCTCGGCAAGGGCGTGGCGAACGGCAGCGACGTGCGGATCCTGGAACGCAACCTGGTCGCGCTCGGCTACGGCAAGGATCTGCAGGTCGACGACAAGTTCACGGACGCGACCGCGGCGGCCGTCCAGCGCTGGCAGAAGGCGCTCGGTGTGCCGCAGACCGGCCGGGTCGACCCGTCGGCGGTCGTGGTGCAGCCCGGCGCGGTCCGGGTGACCGCGCTCAAGGCGTCGGTCGGCGCGCCCGCCCAGGGCGAGGTGGCCGCGGTCTCCGGCACGAACCGGCAGGTGACCGTGCCGCTGCCGGTGGACAAGCAGGCGCTGGCCCGCAAGGGCGCCAAGGTCTCGGTGCGTCTTCCGGACGGCCGCACGACCCCGGGCACGGTTGCGGAGATCGGGACCGTCGCGACGAAGAACGAGGGCGACGGCGGCGGTGCCCCGCCCGGTGGCGGCGGCGGCAAGCCGGTGATCCAGGTGACGGTGACCCTCGACAAGCCCGACGAAGCCGGGGCGCTGGACGGTGCGCCGGTGAATGTCGGGTTCACCAGCCAGAGCCGTACGAATGTGCTGTCCGTTCCGGTCAACGCTCTCGTCGCGCTCGCCGAAGGCGGTTACGCCGTCGAGGTCGTCGAGCCGTCCTCCGGGACGTCGCGCCTGGTGGGGGTGACGCCCGGGCTGTTCGCGAACGGCCGCGTCGAGGTGTCCGGCAACGGGCTGGCCGAGGGGCAGAATGTGCGGGTGCCGTCGTGACGCGGGCCGCGGGCCGGTTCCGCCGGACCGCCCGACGCGCGGAGGAGCCGGGGTTCGGGGAGCCGGACCCGGCGCACGGCAAGCATCTGGCGCCCGAGGTGATCGCCCTGCGTGCGGCGACCAAGACGTACGCGGGTGGCCTCACCGCCCTGGACCATGCGGATCTCACCATCCGGCAGGGCGAGTTGCTGGCGATCGTCGGCCCGTCCGGATCGGGCAAGTCGACGCTGCTCAATCTGATGGGCACGCTCGACCGGCCGACGTCGGGCCGGGTGGAGGTCCTCGGGCACGACGTGGCCGCACTGTCCGACCGGCGGCTGTCCGCGGTGCGGGCGCGCTGGATCGGCTTCGTGTTCCAGCAGTTCTTCCTCGCCCCGCACCTGACGGCGTTGGAGAACGTCGCGAACGGGCTGCTGTACCACGGCATCGGGCACTCGGGGCGGCGCGACCGCGCGGCGGAGGCGTTGCGGCGCGTGGGACTGGGGCATCGGCTCGACCACCGTCCGCACGAACTGTCCGGCGGCGAACGGCAGCGCACCGCGATCGCGCGCGCGGTCGTGGCCCGGCCCCGGATCGTCCTCGCCGACGAACCGACCGGCGCGCTCGACTCGGCATCCGGCGCGGCCGTCGTCGACCTGCTGCGCGACTTGAACGCGCAGGGCACGACGATCGCGGTCATCACGCACGACCAGGCACTGGCCGCGGCCTTGCCGCGGCGGGTGCGGATCCTGGACGGGCGAATCCGCGAGGACGGGCGGACGGTGCTGTCCGCGGCGCAGCCGGCCGGCTCCGGTCCGGAGGCGGCGTCGTGACCGGTCCCTTCGAAGCCCTTCCCTCCCCCGCGCGGCTGGGGCCGAGGGACGTCCTCGTCGTCGGCCTGTCCGGCCTCCGCGGCCGCAAATTGCGCGCGGCGTTGTCGGCCCTGGGCATCGCCATCGGTGTGGCGGCGATGGTTGCGGTCGTCGGCATCGGCACGTCCAGTCAGGCGGAACTCGAGCAGCGCATCGCGAAGTTGGGGACGAACCTGCTCACCGTCGCGCCCGGCAGCAGCTTCTCGGGCGGCCAGGTCGACCTGCCGGTGGACGCCGACGCGATGGTGCGCCGCATCGGCCCGGTCGAATCCGCGACCGCCACCGGGGCCACCAAGGCCGCGGTGCGCCGCAACGACCGGATCGACGCGAAGATCACCGGCGGCATCCAGGTCGCCGCGGCCCGCGAGGACCTCCTGGCCACCGTCGGCGGGCAGCTCCGCAGCGGCCGTTTCCTCGACCCGGCCACGTCGGGCTACCCCACGGCGGTCCTGGGTGCGAAGGCCGCGGACCGCTTGGGCGTCGACGCGCCGGGCCGACAAGTGTGGCTGGGCGACCAGTGGTTCACGGTCATCGGCATCCTCGACCCGGTGCCGCTCGCTCCGGAACTGGACACGAGTGCCTTGGTCGGCTGGCAGGCCGCGACCCGCTACCTCGGGTTCGACGGCCATCCGACGACCGTCTATACCCGGACGGCGGACTCCGCGGTCGAACAAGTCCGCGACGTCCTCGCGCCGACCGTCAACCCGAAGAGCCCCAACGAGGTCCGCGTCAGCCGCCCGAGCGACGCCCTGGCGGCACAGCTCGCGGCGAAGGACACGTTCAACGCGCTGCTCCTCGGGCTCGGCGCGGTCGCCTTGCTGGTCGGCGGGGTGGGCGTGGCGAACACGATGGTGATCGCGGTGTTGGAACGCCGCCAGGAGATCGGCCTCCGCCGCGCGCTGGGTGCGCACCGCGGCCAGATCCGCACGCAGTTCCTGACCGAGGCCGTAACACTGTCGGGCTTGGGCGGCATTGCCGGAGCCGTGCTGGGCGGCGCGGCGACGTATGCGTACGCGGCCGCCAAGGACTGGCCGTTCAGTATCCCCGCGGGTGCGCTGGCGGCGGCGGTCGGCGCCTCGGCGCTGGTCGGGGCGATTGCCGGGCTGTATCCGGCGGGACGGGCGGCACGGCTGACGCCTACGGAGGCGCTGGCGGTGGGGTGAGGGAGGGGCGGGGCGGCGGTCGGCCGTTGCGCGGCCCGCCCCGCCTCCCTACGCCTCCGCCGCGCTTCCTGTCTCCCTACGCCTCTCCCGCGTTCCCGGCGCTTCCCGCGTTCCCGCGCACCAGCGTTTCCGCGAGCCGGGTCGCCGCGCCCGGGGTCAGCTCGGTGTGTCCCACCAGCAGCCGGTACCAGAGCACCCCGAAGACCTGGTCCACCATCAGGTCGAGGTCGGCGTCGGCCGCGAGTTCGCCCCGGTCGCGGCCGCGGCGCAGCAGCGCCAGCAGCGCGTTGCGGCGCGCCTCGGTGAACTCGCCCATCATGGCCGCCAGATGCGCGTCGTGGGCGGCTTCGCGGGCCAGCTTCGCGAGGACGGGCGCGGTGTCGGGGGCCGCCGCGCCCGCGAAGCTCGCGGTGACGAACGCGGTGAGGTCGGTGCGCACGTTCCCGACGTCGGTCTCCGGCACGACGTCGTCGGCGTGGCTGGTCAGGGCTTCGAGCAGCACCGCGCCTTTGGACGGCCACCACCGGTAGATCGTCTGCTTGCCGACCCCGGCCTCGCGCGCGATGGCGTCCACGGTCACCGGCCTGGCGGCCTCGCCACCGCCGCGCAGCAGCCGCATGGCGGCGGCCAGGATCGCCCGTCGGACGTCGTCGTTGCGGCGGCGCCCGGTGTGCGGGCGGGGCTGCGCCGGGTCGGGGCCGGGCGGGGGTTCGGGGTCGTCGGTGCGCATGCCTGGACTATATAGGTTGACGAGACTCGCAGTCTCGACAACACTCATGTCATGCCGAGACCGTGAGTCTCGACAAAGCGCACCTCCAGGCATAAGGAGCACAGCCATGTCCTTCACCGGTCAGCACGTCGTGGTCATGGGCGGCACCTCGGGCATCGGCGAGGCGGCCGCGGCCCGGTTCGCCGCGGACGGCGCCGAGGTCGTGGTCACCGGCCGCGACCGGGCCCGCCTCGACGCCGCCGTCGAGCGCATCGGCGGCAAAGTCGAAGGCCACGTGCTCGACGGCACCGACCCCGAGCAGATCGCCGCGTTCTTCGCCGGACACGGCCCCATCGACCACTTGGTCCTCGCCTTGAGCGGATCCTCCGGCGCGGGTCCGCTCGCCGCCCTGGACCTGGGCACGGAAGGCGACCTGGCAGCCGGTTTCGCGGGCAAGTTCTGGCCGTTCGTCCGCATCCTCCAGGCGGCCCTGCCCACGCTGCGCGGCGACGGATCGGTCACCTTCGTCACCGCCGCGTCGGCCCGCGCCGCTTTCCCGGGCACGTCCGGCCTGGCCGCGATCAACGGCGCCCTCGAAGCGATGGTCCCGCCGCTCGCCGTCGAACTCGCCCCGCTGCGCGTCAACGCGGTCTCCCCGGGCGTGGTCGACACCCCGTGGTGGCACGGCATGCCCGACGACGCCCGGGCCACGTTCTTCGACGGCATGGCCGCCGCCACCCCGGTCGGCCGGGTAGGCCGGCCCAGCGAAATCGCCGCAGCCATCGCCATGCTCGCCGGCAACGGCTTCGTCACCGGCGTGGTCTTCGACTGCACGGGCGGCGCGAACCTGGCGACGGGGCGGTAAGGCGGCGGGAACGCTGCCGGGCGGCTTCGGCGCGTGCGCGGCGAGCTCCGGCTCCGGCTGGAGCCGAGGCGCGACTGGACGGCGCGACGGGGGCGGCCATCCTCATCGCGCCGCAACGCGCCCCGGGAGAGCCTGCCGCGCGGAGCGAGGTCGCGCCGGGCCCGCTCCCCCCGCCGCATCCGGCGGCGCCTCGGGGCGACCGCGTGGCATCGGCCTGGTGTCCGCTGGTTCCGGCGTCGCGTCGGCAGCCGGCCTCACCCCGCGGGGCAGCCCAGTTCCTCCCACCGCCACTGCACCACGTCGACGGCCGCGTGGATCCCCGGCGTCGGCGGGCCCGCGGCCTCACGCAGCAACGCCACGGCGTGGACCTTGCGCCCCGCCAGGATCAGGCGATCCACCTCGGCCCGCGCGTCGCCGGAAAGCCGTCCCCACACGATGTCGTCCACCGCTCCATGAAACGGCACACGACCGGTCGGCCGCCGCACGGGTAACCGTCGCTCGACGCTGTCCACAATGCGCGGCAACGGGAAGCTGTGGCAGACCGGTTCGCTACGGTCGGGCGGCAACCGGACCGTTCGGACGAGCGATGGGCGATCACATGTCGGGTACCTCGGTCGGTCGGGCTCCGCATCCGGACGTGCTGCGGGAGTTCGCACGCCTGGGCGGTTCCGTCGACGCGGACTTCGAGCCGGGCGCCTGGGTCGAGGACACGCCGCTCGGGCCGCGGCGCGTGCCGCCCGCGTTGCAGGCGATCCTGGCGGTCCGCTGGCCTGCCGGGCACGTCCTGCGCACCGACGAGGACGACTACCTGATGACGTTCCCCCAGCTCGTCGACGGAGATCCGATCGCGGACGACCGCGCCCTCATGGTGATCGCGTTCAGCGAGACGACGCAGTACTACTGGGTCGTCGACCTCGACGACGAGCGTCCGGACGATCCGATGGTGCACGACATCGACCACGGGGACGCCGACGAGGGGGACTTCGACCAGCCGCAACGCCTGTCGGCGCTGCTCGCGACGCTGGTGTCCGGCTGATCCGCGCCGGGTGCGGGCTCGGTGCCGAGCCCGCGCACCGCGCCCCGCCGTCAGCGCTGCGGCACCCCCGCCATCACCTGGCCGAACCGTGCCGAGCCGTTCACGTGGGCCTGCTGCCCGTGCCACTGGACGTCAAGGGGTTCCGCTACACCCTCGTGCCACCAGTAGGCGCGGGGGCTCAGCGGCTGCATGCCGCGGGTGAGTTCGTGGCCGGTGGCGAACATCGCGGACACCGTCTCGGGGATGCGCTGGTTGCGGATCGGGACGCTGATCAGCGTGTTGTCGTCGGGGAACGCGACGAGGGCGCCCGCGGGCAGGTCCGCGCCGAGGGCCTCGCCGAGGCGGGTCAGCTGGGCGGTGGCCGGCCAGCCCTGGCCGACGAACGCGTACATGTCCGCGCCACCGGGGGCGTCGAACTCGCTGCGCGCGAAGTGCTCGCCGCGCAGGTTCGTCGCGGACTGCAGCCACACGTCTTCCGCGCCCATGCCCCACGCCTGCGCCATGGGGACCTCGGCGGTGACGATCTGCCCGTCCGGCAGCTTGACGCACGCCACCGCGACCAGCTCGTCACCCAGCGGCCACACCATCGCGGGCGGCGCCAAGTGCGGGCCGGGCCGCGTCACGACCAGCCGCAGGTCCAGGCGGACGCGATCCACGGGCGCGCCCGCGAGCATCTGCCGCAGGTCGCCGCCGGGCCCGCTCGCCGGCCCGCCGGGACCCGCCGCACCCCCGACCGCACCGGGCGGCATGCCCGGCCCGCTGCCGGGTCCTCCGCCGACCGCGACCGGCTGCCCGGTCGGCGGGCCGTACTGGGCGGGCTGCCCCGCGGCGGGCGGGCGGTTGCGGCGGAACATCGCCATGGATCGGATCCTCTGGGGGCCGGCCGCCGCACACGGGGGCGTGCGGCGAGGTGCGGGTGTGACCCCTTGTGTCTACCCGGGCCACGTCCCGCCGTGCAAGCATGCTCCGCGCTGCCGCGCGGAGACCCGCGTCCCCGGCGCTGTCACGCCGCCCCGGCCACGGCGTCGAAGACCCGGCGCAGCTCCTCCAACGCCTCGCGCTGCGCCCGCTCCGGGTCCTCCGCGCGCCCTATCGTCTTCGCGGACTCGCTGAGTCCGCCGAAGAGCAGCCGGGCCAGCGGCTCGACCGGCCGCGGCGCGATCCGCCCGCCCGCGATCGCGCGCTTGACCCCGACGTACATCTGCTTCACGCACTGCTCGGTCACCTCGTCGACCGCTTCCACCCCGAGCGCCCCCGGCGCGTCCAGCAGAGTGATCCGCTGCACGCCCGGGTCCAGGCTCATCCGCAGGTACGCCTTGCAGCCCTCGTAGACCGCGTCCCACAGGTCCTCGTCGGCCTTCGCCAGGTACGCGGCCGCGACCTGTTCGGCGATCTTCCCTTCCTCGGCCACATACACGCCGAGGAACAAGTCCTCCTTGTTGCGGAAGTGGTGGTACAGCGCGCCCTTGCTGACGCCCGCCCGCGCGCAGACCGCGTCGAGCGACGTCCCGCCGTAGCCCTCGGCCGCGAACAGGTCGCGGGCCGCCGTCAGCAGATCCGCGGTGGTCGCGTCGGAACGCTGCTGCTGCGTGCGGCGGGTGCGGGGGCTCGTCGAGGTGGCCATCCACCTATTGAACCCCAGCCCCGCCGCACGTGAGGAGACCGCTGCCACCGACGGCTACCCGGTCGGCCCCAGGCGCGCCGCCGCGAGCGTGCGCAGCGTGTGCGCTGCGGTGAACGCGTGCCCGCGCCGGTTCCCGTGCAGCCCGTCGCTGCCGTACAGCGACGGGTCGGCGGACGCCGCGTGGTTGGTGAAGTCGACGTGCACCGCGCCGTGCCGGCCGGCGATGGCGGCGGTCAGGTCGTTGAGCCGGTGCAGCCGGTCGCGCAGCGGGCCGCGGAGTTCGTCGGGGATGTACGGGCTCCCGGAGCAGTCGTACAGTCCGAACGTCACCACGTCCGCCCCGCCCGCGCGGAGTGCCGCCACCATCGCGTCGATGTCGGCCGCCACCGGTTCGGGTTCGAAGCGGCTGCGCAGCAGGTCGTTGCCGCCCGCGAGCACCGCGGCCAGGTCCGGCCGGAACTCCAGAGCACCGCCGAGCTGCGTTTCGCGGATCGCCGCGGCCCGCAGATCCCGCTTGCCCAGGTTGAGGTACGCGAACGCCTGCTCCCCGGAAGCGCGTTCGAGTGCCTGGGCGACCGAGTCCGCCCAGCCCTGATCCGGGAACCCTTCGGTGGCTTCCCCGATGCCCTCGGCGATGCTGTCCCCGATCACCGCGAACCGCCGCCAGGGCGCCCCGGCGAGCAGCGCGGCTTCCTCACCCGCGGCCAAGCGGTACGCGAGCGGCTCGGCTCCCCGGCTCATGTGCGTCGTGGTCATACCGTCATCTCCTTGCGTTCGCCTACCGGCGCTTCCGCCCCGGCGTCCCGCCGCGCATCCGCCGGTGCCCCCGCTGCCGCGGCGGCCTTCGCCAGCCCGATCCCCGCCGCCGCGGTCAGCAGCGCCAGCCCGGCGAAGATGAAGAACAAGTCCCGGAACGCGTCCGTCCCGTGCCCGGCCTCGCGCTGCATCACGGTGGCCAGCGCCGCGATGCCGAGCGCCCCGCCGACCTGACGTGCGGTCAGGTTCAGTCCGGTGGCACCCGCGAATTTCACCGGCGGCACGGACAACGCCGCCGCGCTCGACACCCCGGTGCTCACCGCGCCGATGCCCAGGCCGAGCAGCACGCCCGTCGGCAGCCACAGCGTGAGGAACGCAGGCTGTTCCGGCACGGCCAGGCCCAGCCACAGCGCGGTGACCGCGAGCACAAGCGCCCCGCCGACGACCGCCGTCCGCGGCGTCACCGCCCGCGCGAGCTTCCCGACCGCGAGCCCGGCCGCGGCCGACACGACCGCACCGTGCGTCATCGCGAACCCGGCCCGGAGTTCGGAGTAGTGCCACACCTGGGTCAGGTACAGCACACCCAGGAGCATCCACGGGTAGAGCAGCATGCCGAACAGGAACGAGACGACGTTGGCGTAGGCGTACGGCCGACTCCGCCACAGCCCCACTTCCAGGCCCGGCCGCGGATGGCGTGCCGCGCGGGCCACCGCGGCGACGATCAGCAGCAGTCCGCCCGCGATGCAGGCGAGCGTCCGCGCGTCGTCCCACTGCCAGGTCGATCCTTGCGAGACGCCGACGACCAGGGCGCCGATCCCGCCCGCCAGCAGCGCGGACCCGGCGAGATCGGGGGTGCGTTCGCCGCTCCGCGAGTCCGCGGCGACGCGGGTGAGCAGCGCCAGGCCGATGCCGATCGGCACGGTGATCAGGAACACCGAGCGCCACCCGAACACGTCGACGAGGATCCCGCCGAGGCTCGGCCCGAGCGCCGCGGCCAGCGACGCGGACGCGGACCACGCGCCGATCGCCGCCGCCCGCCGGGCGGCCGGTATCTGGGCCAGCACGATGGCCAGCGAGGCGGGCACCAGTGCCGCCGCGCCCAGCCCCTGCACCGCCCGGGCGACGAGCAGCGTCGCGAGGTTCGGTGCCGCGGCGCAGGCCGCCGAGGCGAGCGTGAACACCGCGATGCCGGCCCGGTAGAGGCCGCGGCGGCCGACGGTGTCGGCGAGCCGCCCCGCGGGGGCGAGGAGTGCCGCGAAGGCGATGGCGTACAGCGACATGACCCAGGTCAGATCGGCGACCGAGGCGCTGCCGAAGTCCCGCTGCAGGTCCGGGACGGCGAGGTTGGCGATCGTCACGTCGAGCAGGGAGACGAACGATCCGCCGCAGGCGAGGAGGAGAACGAGTGCGGAGCCGGCTTTGCCGTCGGCTCCTCCGCGTTCGGCATCGCGTTCTGAACCGGGTTCTGAATCGGGTCCGGAATCGGGTCCGGAATCGGGTCCGAGGTTGGGTTCGGGGTCGTGCAGGGGTGGCCGCATCTCCGGCGTCCTTCCTTTTACATACCGACGGTCGGAATGTTAGGAGTCGACGGGATCCCCCGTCAACGCGGTTTCGGAGCTGCCGTGGAGCACCTTGCCAAGCTGGCAAATCTCGACGAGGAAATTCCCCGCCCGCAGGCAGAACCTTTCAACGCGCGGGTCGTTAGGCCTTCCGTGGAAGGGTTGGACGTAGTGGTGTTCGGACCGGTCGACGCGCTCGCGCGGCTTCGCATCCTCCTGCGCGAGACGGGCGACTTGATGGAGGCCGACCCGGTGGTACCGGATGACGACGACCCCACGCACGGGTCCTGCTTCATGCGCATGACCCGACCCGGCGGCGGGCCGGATGCGTACCGCGCGAGCGGCCGCCGAGGATCGCCGGCAGGCTTCCTCGCACCCCTGGCGGCCTTCCTGCGGCGCCCAGCGGATCAGGCCCGCCGCCGACCGCCCCAGGGACCGGGACGCCACCGGGCGAACAACTCGGTCGGTTAGCCGGTCCCGCGGGATCCTGCGGCCTTGCGGCCGGAGGTGACGCAAGCGGGCCGCCCACTGCCCGGGGCGGCCCGCTTGTCATCTGTCATCTGGTCATCTGCATCTGCCATCTACCGGCGCGCTTGACTCTTACCGCGCACTAACGCGCCTGGCGCGCAACGCTCTTACCGCTCGGCTTCGTCGCCGGCCGCACCGGCGACGAGATCGCCCGGCGGCGAGCGGTGGAGCGAGCCGGGCACGCTCCGCAGGCCGTGCTGGACGCCGAACGGCGCCACCTCAAGGGCGTCGCCGCGAGCGGCCGCTGTCCGCGCCCGACGGCGGCGATGAGCGCGCCCGCGCAGCCGGCCGAGCCGGAGGCGACGTTCGCACGCTTGCCGGAGCGGTTGCCGGGGGCGCTGGACTGAGAAGCCTTTGTGGAAAGCGACTCGGCGGGCTTGGCCCTGCGGCCAGTTGCGTGACAAGGACCCTGTGCCCGGACGGCGTCACCCGCCCCTTTAGGCTCGTGCCGTGGCTGATGACCAGGAGCAGACGCGGCCGTCGGGAGTGTGGGCCACGGCGGTGGGAGTGGCCAAGGTGCGCGCCTTGGAGACCGAGCGGGACAACGCGCTGTTCCGCGACCCGCTGGCGCGGGCTTTCGCGGCCGCCGGTGGGCGGTGGCCTGCTTCGCCGCCGCTGTCGGAAGACGAGGCCGCGCGACGCCGCCGGTTGGCCGTGTCGTTCTCGATCGTCGTCCGGACGAGATTCCTGGACGACTTGTTGCGCGAGGCGTCCGCGTCCGGGGTCCGGCAGGTCGTCCTGCTCGGCGCCGGCATGGACAGCCGGGCGTTCCGGATGGAATGGCCCGGGGGAACCCGGGTGTTCGAGGTCGACACCGCCGCCCCGCTGGACTTCAAGGCCGAGGTGCTGCGCCGGGAAGGTGCCGTCGCGCGCTGCGAACGGATCACCGTCGCGGTGGATCTGCGGGCGGACTGGCCGCGCGCCCTGTCCGCCGCGGGGCACGACCCGACCGCGCCGACCGTATGGATCGCCGAGGGACTGCTGATCTATCTGCCCGAGGATGCGGTGGAGTTGCTGCTGGCGCGGATCGGCACGCAGTCGGCGGCCGGCAGTCGGCTGGGGCTGACGCTAGGCTCGCGCGGCGTGATCGAGCGGTTCGGCGCGGAGGCCGCGCCGGGATCGGCGGCAGCCTTGTGGGTTTCGGAGATGCCCGACGACCCGGTGCGTTGGCTGGCCGCGCACGGCTGGGAAGCCGAGAGCCACACTCTGCGCGAGCGGGCTGCCGCGTACGGCCGCCCGATGAGCAGTCCGGAGCGGCGCGAGGAACGGCCCGGCGGGCTGATCTCGGCGGTACGTCGCTGACGCGGAGAACCCGCCCTATCCCCCGACCTGCTCCCCCAGTTCCTCCCGCGACAAATACGCGTGCGTGTGCTCGTAGTCCGACAACGCCCCTGTCCGGCCTGCCAGGAATCCCAGCCGGATGAAGTCGTCCCCGGCGAACGCGTGCATCCCCCACGCCGCCGCCACCCGGGCCCGCGACCGGAACCCCGGCAGCGCCATCAAGTGGTACCCGCGCGTCAACGCCTGCGCGGGCAGACCCCGCAGCTCGCGCCCGAGCGGCCGCGCGACGGCCTCCGTCCCGCCCAAGTCGACCACCAGCCCCAGGTCCTTGTGCCGGAACTCCCGGAACCCGCCGCCCTTGATCCCCGCGATCACGTTGTGCGCCGCGACCCGCGCCTGCCGCATCGCGTACTGCGCCGTCGGCGGGCAGATCGCGCCGTCGCCCTTGTCCACGTCGGGTACCGCCGCCGCGTCCCCCAGCCCGAACACGTCGCGCCGTCCCGGCACCGCCAGGTCCGACCCGACCGCCAGCCGTCCCCGGACCGTCTCCGATCCGAGCGTCCCGATCAGCGGACTCGCCGCCACCCCCGCCGTCCACACCAACGTCCGGCACGGCAGGACCTCACCGCTGGTCAGCGTCACCGAGTCCGCCCCCACCGCCGTCACGCTCGTCTCCAGCCGCACGTCGACGCCGCGCCGCGCCAGAATCTCCAGCGCCGCCCGCCCCAGGTTCTCGCCGAGTTCCGGCATGAGCCGCGGCGCCATGTCCAGGACCGTCCACCGCACCTGCGACGGGTCGAGCCGCGGGAAGTGGTCGAGCGCCGACGACGTCACCATCTCCAGGCACGCCGCCGTCTCGACGCCCGCATAGCCGCCGCCGACCACCACGAACTGGCAGCGTGCCCGCCGCTCGTCCTGGTCCAGACTGCTGTTGGCGAGTTCGAGCTGCGCGATCACGTGGTCGCGCAAGGCGACCGCCTCCGCGAGGTTCTTCATGCCGCGCCCGTACTTGTCGAGCCCGGGGATGTCGAACGAGCGCGTCACACTTCCGGGGCACAGCACGATCTGGTCGTACGCGATGTTCACCAGCTCGCCCGTGATCTTCCGGACCACGCACACCTTCGCGTCCAGGTCCACGCCGATCGCCCCGCCCGGCACGATGTGCGTGCGCTTGAGCATGCGGTACAGCGGCACCGCGATCGACCGGCTGGATATCACCCCGGCCGCGACGTGCGGCAGCAACGGCAGGTACAGCATGTAGCCGCCCGGGCTGATCAGCGTGATCTCGGCTTCCTGCGGACCGAGGTGCTTCTCCAGGTGCCGGACGGTTTCGAATCCGGCGAAGCCCGCGCCGACCACGAGGACTCGGGATCGCTCCATGGGATGCCCTCCGTCGACAAACGGCTCGACACAACAACTGGACCATCCGAGTGAACGCCCGGATTTGTCCAACATAGGGCGATATCCCGGGGGTCACATCTCGACGAGTCGGCACATCACACGGCCACGACGCGTCCGCAATTCACGCGGCCGGCCGCCGCGCCCGCCCCGCCGCATACCCGGCCACCACGGCGAACACCGGCAGCACGATCAACCCCGCCGCCGCGTTGAGACCTCCATAGCCGGCCACGTCCAGCACCGACCCGGCGACCGCGCCGCCCGCCGCGCCGAACAGGTTCATCAGCAAGTCGGACGCGCCCTGCACCCGCGGCCGCTCGGCCGCCGGCACGGACTCGGCCAGCAGCGACGACCCGGCCACCATCGAGCACGACCAGCCCAGCCCGAGCAGCAGCAGACCCGTCATCGTCACCGGCACGGTGCTCCCGGACAGGCCCGCCACGAGCACGGCCGCCAACAGCACCACCTGCCCGACGGCGATGACCGGGATCCGCCCGACCGTGTCGGCAGCCCACCCCACCAGCGGCGAGAACGCATACATCCCGACGATGTGCAGGCTGATGGTCAGGCCCACGATCGTCAGGTTCGCCCCGTGGTGCTTCATGTGCACCGGCGTCATGGCCATCACGGACACCATCACGGCATGCCCGAGCACCACCGATGCCAGCGCCAACATCGCCGGCCGCGACGCGCGCACGACCCGCCACGACGACCGCAGCGAACCCGCCTGCTTGGGCCGGGCGGCCGACGCACCGGCCTCCGGACCCGGCCCACCCGCGGACGCCGCGGACGCCATCCGTCGCGACGTGAGCAGCGGATCCGGCCTCAGCAGAACCCACATGATCGCCCCGCCGCCCGCAAAGGCGACGGCGGAGAAGACATACGGCCCCGCCAGCTCCGGCAGCGCCAGCGTCCGCCCGACGGCGGCTCCCGGCGTGTTGAGGTTGGGTCCGACGACGGCCCCGAGAGTCGTGGACCACACCACAACGGCGAGCGATCGGGCCCGGGTCCGGTCGTCGGCGAGATCGGCGGCGGCGTAGCGCGACTGCAGGTTGGCGGCGCTCCCCGCGCCGAAGACCACCAGCGCGGCAAGCAGGAGCGGGAACCACCCCAGCACCGCCGCGAGGATGACCCCCAGCGCGCCGACGGTGGCGGCGCTCCAGCCGAGGCTCAGCGCCATGCGGCGGCCGCGCACGTCGGCAACGCGCGCCAGCGGCAGCGCGAACAACCCCGCCCCGAGCGTGATCGCGGTGACGGCGAAGCCGGACCACGTCTGCGACCCCGACAAGTCTTCGGCGAGCAGTCCGCTGACCGCGAGCGACGAACCGACGCCGACTCCGCCGACCACCTGGGCGAGCACCAGGATCCGCACGGTGCGCCGCTGGATCCGGGCGACCTCGGCATCGGAAAGCACGTCGTCCGGGCCGCCCCCGCCGCGGCGGGATATCTCGGCATCGGTGCGCTCGGGCGCGGTCATCGTGGGTCACCACCGGGCGGACGTGTCGGGATTTACGCAACGGACCTGGCAAGGCCCCGGTCACGCCGAACCCGAAGGGAGCAGACGAAGGACAACAGACAAAACAACCGAGAGAACAACAGACAGAACCACAGCCAAGAGCAGCAGGCAAAGAGCCGCCGGCAACAGCATGCAATGCAGCCCAGCGACCCCAGCCGTCAGCCGTCAGCCGTCAAGCCAAAGAGCGCAAGTCCAGGCATCACCCACCGCGTCACCGCAGCGCGGGCTCGCCTACCACCGCCATCACCCGGTCCACGTACGCCGCCTTCTCCCCCACCGGCGCCGCGTAGTCGATCGCCGCCCGAGCGGCCGCCTCACCCACCGTGCGCGTCAGCGTCCACGCGGCGAGGTACTGCGAGGCCAGGCACCCGCCCGCCGTGGCGATGCCGCCCTCGGCGTGGAACGGCGCGTCCAGCACGGTCACCCCGCACGCCTCCACCCACGGCCGCGTCGTCGTGTCCGTGCACGCCGGCATCGACCCGAGCAGTCCCAGCTTGGCCAGTACCAGCGCCCCCGAACACTGCGACCCGACGAGCTGACGCGCCGGATCGAGCGGCAGCGCGGCAGCCAGCCCCTCGTCGGCGACGACGTCGCGCGTCTTGATCCCGCTCCCGACCAGCACGACATCCGCCTCCGCGGCGAACTCCAGAGGCCGCTGCCCCCGCACCTCCACCCCGTTCATCGACGTGACGACCGGTGTCGGCGTGGCGAGATATGCCGTGATCCCCGGCGCGCGGTTGATCAGCCCCGCCGCGATGAAGCTGTCGAGTTCGTTGAACCCGTCGAACGTGACCACCGCTACCTGAATGTCCGTCACCCCAGAGCCCCCACACACCGCCGAAAGTTCCCGGCCCAGTCTGACGTGCCCGACCATCCGGGGTCAGCAGCCAATCACTCCAAGGTGGCCTGCCGCCGCACCCCAAGCCGAACCCCGAACCCGAACCCGAACCCGAACCCGAACCCGGCACCGAAGCGGTCTCAGCCGTCCCCGTCCCCGTCCCCGACCTCGTTCCGCCACACCATCCCCGCCGCGAACCCCAAGTCGGTGAACCGCGCCCCCGGAAAAACCGCCCCGTACCGCTGCTCGAACTGCCTCCGGCTCAGGTACCGGTCGCTCAGCAAATGCGCGAGCCACGACCGGCTCGTGCGGAACCGGTAGAGCCACCACGCGTCCCGGCGCCCGAGGCGGGCGATGTCCCGCGGGAGCTCGTAGGCGGCCCCGGTGACGTAGGCCCAGCGGGGTGCCGCGGGCACGTCGGCCACGTTGTCGGCGAGGATCACCGTCCCGCCGGGCCGGACCAGGCCGCGCAGATGCCGCAGGGCCGCGTCGAGGTCCGGCACGTGGTGCAGGGTCGCCAGGCTGAGCACCAGGTCGAAGCCGTGGTCGTCGGCGATGTCGTGCAGGTCGAGGGCTTCGTAGCGGATGCGCGCGTGCGGGCGGCGCAGGCGGGCGGTCTCGACGAGGGCGGGGCTGAGGTCGGCGGCGAAGATGTCGTCGTAGGTGGCGGCGAGGGCGTGGGCGTGGCGGCCGGAGCCGCAGCCGGCGTCGAGGGCGCGGCCGCCCGCGGGGGCGAGCTCGGCGAGGGCTTCGGTGAGCCATTCGCCGAGGGGGTCGTGGAGGTCGGAGTAGCGGGCGTAGTCGCCGGCGAAGGAGTCGAAGGACTGCGGATCGACGTGCCCGCCCCGCATGCCGTGCTGCCTTTCCGCCGGTACGTCCCGAACGTCCGCCCGTCCGGCCATTCGTGCCTCCCCGACGTGCGCACGGGTCGCTCTTGACATCGCAGCTCCGTACCGGTGCGCTGATCATTGACACGATCAAGAACACCGCCACGACCCACAACGCCCGACCCGCTGGGATTCTTCCCCGACCGATCGAGGATGCCGCCCCATGTCGTTCGTGCTCATCGACAAGCCGCGCCCGCACGTCACGCTGATCACCCTGAACCGACCGGAACGGATGAACGCCATGGCGTTCGACGTGATGGTCCCGTTCCGCGAGGCCCTCGAGGAGGTCAGCGCGGACAACGATACGCGGGTGGTCGTGATCACCGGCGCGGGGCGGGGCTTCTGCTCCGGCGCGGACCTGGAGAGCTCCGGGCGGATCCCGGGGGTGAAGGGGCTGACGCGGACGTCGATCGCGCGCCGGTCGATGGAGATTCTCGACGATGTGATCCTCGGGCTGCGCAAGATGCACCAGCCGGTCATCGGCGCGATCAACGGCCCGGCGATCGGCGGCGGGTTCTGCCTGTCGGTGGCGACGGACATCCGGTTGGCGTCGGAGAGCGCCTACTTCCGGGCCGCCGGCATCAACAACGGCCTCACGGCGAGCGAGCTGGGCATCAGCTATCTGCTGCCGCGGGCGATCGGTTCGTCGCGCGCGTTCGAGATCATGCTGTCCGGCCGGGACGTGGACGCCGCCGAGGCCGAACGGATCGGGCTGGTGTCCCGGGTGGTGCCGGAGGAGAAGCTCCTCGACGAGTGCCTCGACCTGGCCGACCGCATCATCGGGTTCAGCCGGGTCGGCGTCGAGGTCACCAAGCGCATGCTGTGGTCGGGCCTGGAGGCGGGCAGCATGCACGCCCACATGGACGCCGAAGGCCACGCGCAGCTGTATGTCCGGTTGACCACGCAGAACTTCGAAGAGGCGATCATCGCCCGGAAGGAGAAGCGGGTTCCGGAGTACAAGGACTGACGGACCTGGCGTGTGCGGGGGCGACCCGGTCGGCGGCGGCCGGCTTCGCGGGCCGGGTCGCGAGCCACGGTCCGGCGAGGATCAGCGCGGTGCCGGCCGCGGTGGCCGGGGTCAGGTCCTCGCCGAGGACCAGCACGCCGAGCAGCACGGCGACGATCGGGTTGAGGTAGGTGATGAGCGCGGCCCGTCCGGCACCGGCTTCCGCGATGAGCGCGTAGAACGCGAGGAACGCGACGGCCGTGCACACCAGTCCCAGGGCCAGGAGCGACCCGATCGCCTTGCCGCTCGGCACCTCCGTGGGCGCGGTTGCGGCGGCGAGCGGCAGCAGCGCCGCGGTGCCGATGCTCATCGTGGACGCGACCAGGCCGAGCGGGGCGACGTCGCCGAGGCGGCGCTTGACGATGAGGGTCGCGCACGCATACCCGAACGTGGCCAGCAGCACCATGCCCGCGCCGAGCAGGCCGAGCCGGTCGCCGGTGAGGTCGAAGCCGACGAGTGTCGCCACGCCGCCGAGGCCGACCGCGAGGCCGACGGCGCGCGGCCCGGACACGCGTTCGGTGGCGTCGAGCTTGAGGGCGAGCAGCGCGATGATGATCGGCTGCGCGGCGATGAGCAGCGCGGTCAGCGACGACGAGATGTGCACCTCGCCGTACGAGATGAGCAGGAACGGCCCGGCGACGTGCGTGAACGCCAGCAGGACGACGGTGGGGACCCGGCCGCGGAGCGCGTCGAAGGCGCGGCGGCGCAGGGCGAGCGGCACGAGGACGAGGGCGGCGATGCCGGTCCGGGACGCCGCCACCATGGGGGCGGAGAGTTCGTCGACGGCGACCTTGATGAACAGGTACGACGTCCCCCACAGGACGGACATGGCGGCGAAGAGGATCCAGGCTTTGCGGGTCATGGGTTCATCGTGCTGTGCTGGGATCGACAGCAGAAGTGGCGATCTGCTTCACGGGCATTAAGGGAATCTGATGATCGATGTGCATCGGCTGCGCATCCTGCGGGAGGTCTCCGAGCGGGGCAGTTTCGCGAAGGCGGCCGCGGTGCTGATGATGACGCCGTCCGCGGTGTCGCAGCAGATCGCGGCGTTGGAGCGGTCGTTGGGCCGGCCGGTGGTGGAGCGGAGTACGCGCGGGGTGCGGCTGACCGAGCCGGGGCGGGTGCTGGTGGAGGCGGCGGAATCGGTCGCGGCGGAGCTGGCGGCGGCGCAGGCCCGGATCGACCGGCTGGCGGAGGGCAGTCTGGGGCGGTTGGACGTGGCGACGTTCACGAGTGCCGGGCAGGCGCTGCTGCCGCCCGCGCTCATCGCGCTGACGGCGCGGCAGCCCGAGGTCGAGCCGACGGTGACCGAGGCCGAGCCCGCGGACGCGGCCGCGCTGGTCCGCGACGGCCGTGCGGACCTGGCGCTGGCCTACCACTTCGGCACGGTGCCGGCTTTCCCCGGGCTGGCGTGGACACCGCTGATGGACGAGCAGATGTGGCTGGTCCTCCCCCGCGGCCACCGTCTGGCGCACCGCCGGTCGCTGCCGATCACCGCGCTGACCGAGGAGCGCTGGATCGAGGGCTGCGGCGCGGCGGGCGAGCCGCTGGCCCGATCGTCGGCGATGGCCGGGTTCACGCCGCGGGTGGTGTGCACGAGCACGGACTACTTGTTCTCGCAGTCGCTGGTCGACGCCGGCATCGGTATCGCCCTCATCCCGCGGATCGCGCTGGCGACACACAAGCCGGGGCTGGCGTTCATCGCGCTCGACCAGCCGCGCCCTGTCCGGCACATCGGGGTGCTGACGGCGGAGCGCCGTTGGCCGCAGCCGCTCGTGACGGCGCTGCTGACGGCGCTGCGGGAGGCGGTGGCGGCGATCCCGGCGGATCCGCGGGACGAGTCGGCGGGGTAGCGCCGCCGCGGGTTCGCCCGGGAGCGGGCCCGGACGATCGGCGCGGTCAGGCCTGGAGGTACTGCAGCACGGCCATGACGCGCCGGTGGTCGTCGTCCGACGGCGGCAGGTCGAGCTTGGTGAAGATGCTGCCGATGTGCTTCTCCACCGCCCGGTCGGTGACCTTGAGGCTCTTGGCGATGGCCGCGTTCGACCGGCCTTCGGCCATCAGCCCCAGGACTTGGCGTTCCCGCGGGCTGAGGGTCTCCATGGGGGCGACGCGGCGTGCGGCGCCGAGCAGTTGGCCGACGACCTCGGGGTCGAGCGCGGTCCCGCCGGCCGCGACGCGGGTGAGTGCGTCGACGAAGTCGCGGACGTCGACGACGCGTTCCTTCAGCAGGTAGCCCACTCCGGCGGCGTTCTCGGCGAGCAGGCGGGACGCGTAGCGGGTCTCCACGTATTGCGAGAACACCAGGACACCGGTGCCGGGATGGGTGCGGCGCAGTTCGATCGCGGCGCGCAGGCCTTCGTCGGTGTGGGTGGGCGGCATCCGGATGTCGACCACGGCGACGTCCGGGCGGTGTTCGGCGACGGCGGCGAGCAGCCCGTCCGCGTCGGCGACCGCCGCCGGGACGTCGTGGCCGCGGTCGGTGAGGAGTTGGACGAGCCCGTCGCGCAGCACGGCGGCGTCCTCGGCGATCACGATGCGCATGGCGGGATCGTCTCAGCTTTCGGGGTCGTCGTGCTGCGCCGCGTTCGGACGTGGTGCCCTGTGCGGACGTGGTGCCGGGTCATGCCGGGCCGCGGAGCGGCAGGACGACGCGCACTTCGGTCGGACCGCCTTCGGGACTGCCCACGGTGAGGGTGCCGTCGACGGTGCGGACGCGTTCGACGAGCCCGGCGAGGCCGCCGCCGGTGCGCAGGAACGCGCCGCCGCGCCCGTCGTCGAACACCGTCACGATCAGCCGGTCGTCGCGGCGCACCACGTCGATGGCGATCCGCCGGGCGCCGGAGTAGCGCTGGGCGTTGGTGAGGAGTTCGGCGGTGCAGAAGTAGGCGATGGACTCCAGTGCGGCGGGCGGCCGCGGCTCGACGTCCACGTACAGGTCGATCGGGACGCGGCTGCCCGCGGTCAGCGTGGCGAGTGCCGCGTCGAGTCCGTCGTCGAGGACGGGCGGGTGGATGCCGCGGGCGAGGTCGCGGAGTTCCGCGATGGCGAGTTTGGCGCTGCCGAGGGCGGAGTCGACGTGGGTGCGGGCCTTGTCGACGTCGACGGGCTCATCGTCGTCGTCGAGGTTCTCCTGCGCTTGGCCGAGGTGCATGGCGAGGGCGACGATGCGGGCTTGGGCGCCGTCGTGCAGGTCCCGTTCGATGCGGCGCAGCCGGGCGGCGGAGTCGTCCACGGCGATGGCGCGGGACTCCTCGAGGTCCTGCATGCGGGCGGAGGTCTTGGTCGGGCCGAGCAGCGCGCGCATGAGCCAGACGTCGACGGACAGAATGCCGCGCAGCACCCACGGTGAGGCGACGACCATCGCCAGGCCGGCGAACGAGACGAGCACCGACTCGCCCCAGCCGTCGAAGTAGTGGTCGCCGAACGCGAAGGGCGTGTCGTGCGTGACGCCGTGCGAGTCGACCTGGGTGGGCCGGACGATCGGCGCCCAGATCAGGTTGGTCATGAGCATGCCGCCGAGCCCGGTCAGCGTCCACGCGGATGCCAGAGCCGCGAACGACACGGGCAGATGCGCGACGACGAACGCGATGCCGCGCCACGCTTCGGCGTTCCCGAACGCCGACCCGATCCAGCCGAGGAAGCCGGGCTTCGGCCGGAACGGCGCGGGCTTGGGGAGGTCCTTGCCGAGCAGCCCGCGCGCCAGGCCGCGGTGCAGCGCGCCGATCGGCCGCCCGAGCAGGATCACACCGCACAGGATCGGCACGCCGATGATCGTGATGGAGAGCAGCGTGCTGCCGAACAGCAGGGCGGCGAGGAGGAGCCCGCAGACGAGCGCGATCGGGAAGCCGATGAACCCGAAGAGGAGTTCGCCGAGCGACCGGCCCCGGAACGGCTCGCGCAGGATGCGGAGCGCGGTGCGCAGAGCGGGCCAGGGCGGGGCCGACGAGGTGTTGAGCGGCAGATCGGCCCAGCGCCGGGGCCGGGCGGGCTTACTGGGCAGAGCGGGCACAGTGGGCGGCGCGGGCGGCGGGGTGCTCGGCGGGCCGGGTCGGGCACCGGAACCGGCTTCGGGGCCGGCCGCCGCCGTCTCGGCCGATCCGTCCCCGGGCGGAACCGGCTGCGGCGGGCCCGCGCTGTCGAAGTCTGGTGCGTTGGACATGCGCCTATCGTTCCGGTCGCGGCGCCAGGGCCGACAGTGCGCGGGTACCCGGCGGGGAGGTGGTGCTGGCACTACCCGTGGGGGCGGCCGGCCCTCAGCTCAGGCGGCTGGGGGCGAGCAGCGCCGCCGTGCCCATGTCGACCAGGTTCACCACGAGTTCGTCGGCGGTGAAGACCGCGTCCGTGCCTTCGGTGCCCGCGGTCGCCGCCCAGTCCGCGAGTGTCGCGGCGACCATGTCGTTCCACACGGCGAGCCGTTCGATGCGCAGACGTTCCGGCAGGTGGTCGAGCCGGTCGGCGAGCCGGTCGTAGATCCACGGGAGTTCTTCGGGGGCGTCCTGGAAGAACGCGCCGTGGCGGCGGAAGCCGCCGCCGATCGTGCGCATGTGTCCGGCGATGCGCACGCAGTAGCGGCCGGACTCGGTGTGCATCTGGTCCGCGAGCGGCTGGACGAGTGCGGTGAGGAGTTCCGCGACCGTCGGTTCGGTGCCGTCGGCCTGCCGGGCGGTCATGGCGTCGACATAGCCGCGGCGCACCGGGCTCACCCGGGCGACGTGCCGCGCGAGCACCGCGCGCAGCAGGTCTTCGCGGGAGCCGAAGTGGTAGTGCAGGGCGGACTTGTTGGCCTGCCCGGCGAGCTTGTGGATGTCCACCAGGCTGGCCTGTTCGACGCCTTGTTCGGCGAAGACCTGCTCAGCCGCGGCGATCAGGCGCTCCCTGGTGGTCGATCCGTCCCGTGGCATACCGGAACTCTAGTCGGCGCTATTCCGCAGCCGTACCTGGCGGCGGCCCGGCCTGCGGGGCGGCCGCCGTTTCGAGGCGCAGCATCGCGGCCTCGTCCGGGGTGCCGGGCGGGGCGTTGTAGACGACGAGGCGGGTGCCGCTCGCGCCGGCGAGCTGCATGACCTCGAAGGACAGCGTCATCTCGCCGACCTTGGGGTGCCGGAACGACTTGGTGCCGCCGCGCCGTTCGTGGACTTCGTAGCGCTCCCAGATGCGGGCGAAGTCGGGTGATTTGAGGAGGAGTTCGCCGACGAGTGCGGTGAGTTCCGGGGAGTCCTGGTCGGCGCCGCCGATGGCGCGCAGGTGGGCCACGGACGCGGCGACGGTCTCTTCCCACGGGTGGTAGAGCACGCGGCCGACCGGGTGCAGGAACAGGTAGCGGGTCATGTTGCGCTGCTCGGGCGGCAGGTCCCACAGGCCGGGCAGCAGGCGGCGGCCGGGCGGGTTGGCGGCGAGCAGGTAGCTGTACCGGTTGACGACGTACGCCGGGAGCGGCCGCAGCGCCTCGAGGATCCGCAGGACCGAGTCACCGGGACCGGCACCGCCCGCGGCGGTGCCGGCGGGCGTCTCGGAGGTGCGTCCGGACGCCAGGTCGGCGAGTTCGTGGAGCCGCGACCGGGCGTCGCCGCACAGGCCCAGGGCCCGGGATATCGCGTCGACGACCGCGGGCGACGGGTTCGTTTCGCGGCCGCGTTCGAGGCGCGTGTAGTAGTCGACGCTGACGCCCGCGAGAGTGGCGAGTTCCTCGCGGCGGAGTCCGGGCGTGCGGCGGATGCCCGCGCCCGCGGGCAGGCCGACGTCTTCGGGTCGGACGAGGGCCCGCCGGGCCCGCAGGTATTTGCCGAGTTCGGTGCCTGGTGCCATCGGATCAGTGTCGCAGTCCCGGCGCGCCGCCGGGCGGGCCGTGGGGGGCTGTGGCACACCCAGGAACGCGGCACCGGGGCACAACGCGGCCTCCCGCGCCCGCGCGTACCGCGCAAGAGTAGGGGCCATCGCGGGCGGCCCGGCCGCCGGATCCCAGGGGGTGCACGGCACCGGGCCGCGGATCCGTCGGACGGAGCCGCCCGCGTACCGGCGGCCGCCGCCGGGCCGCCGTCCCTGTCTTCTGTCGCACGCTCGGGAGTCCTGCCATGCCTTCGATGTCCTCTTCGATGTCCGCTTCAATGTCCACTGCGTCGGCTTCTGTGTCCGCTCCCGCCACCGCGGAGTCCCGGGCCGGGTCCGGCGGCGCCGTGGCCGGGAACGACGGCCGCGATCGGGTCGCCTATGCCCCGAGCCGGGCACCAGGATCTCCGCCCGGCCCGGGTTTCGCGCTGATCGCCGCGCTGCTCGGGTTCACGGTGATCTCCGTGGACGTGTCGGCCGTGAACATCGCGCTGCCGTCGATCCGTTCGTCGCTGCACAGCGGGATGACCGGGCTGCAGTGGGTGGTCGACGCGTACACGCTCATGCTGGCCGCGCTGATGCTGTCGGCGGGCGCGCTGGCGGACCGGGCGGGCGCGCGGCGGGCGTACGGCTGGGGTGTCGCCCTGTTCACCGCGGCGTCGCTGGCGTGCGCGGCCGCACCGGGCATCGGCACGCTGATCGGGGCCCGGGTGGCGCAGGGCGCGGCGGCGGCGATCGTCGTCCCGGCGTCGCTGGCGCTGATCCGGCAGACGTACGAGGAGCCGCGGCGGCGGGCCCGCGCGATCGCGCTGTGGACGGTCGGCGGTTCGCTGGCGATGGGCGCGGGCCCGGTGCTGGGCGGGCTGCTGTCCGAGGGCCCGGGGTGGCGTGCCGTGTTCCTGATCAATCTGCCGATCGGTGCGGTGATCCTGGCGCTGCTGACCCGGGTGCCGCGGTCGCCGCGCCGTCCGGCACCGCTGGACATGTGGGGTCAGGCGACGGCCGTGGTGGCGCTCGCGGGGCTGGCGTTCGCGGTGATCGAGGGCGGGCACGCCGGGTGGACGACGCTGCCGGTGCTGGGTTCGGCTCTCGTGGCGGTGGCCGGCGCGGTGGGGTTCGCGGTGGCGGAGCGGCGGCAGCGGGCGCCGATGGTGCCGCTCGGGATGCTGCGCGACCGGTTCGTCGCGGTGCCGCTGATGCTCGGCTTCGCGATCAACGCGGCGTTCTACGGCGGGATCTTCCTGCTCGGCCTGTACTACCAGGAGCTGCGCGGCATGTCGGGGGTGCAGGCAGGCCTGATGTTCGCACCGATGGCGGCGGTGATCAGCGGGACGAACCTGATGTCGCCGCGGCTCGCGGAGCGGTTCGGGCGGCGGCCGGTCATCGTCGTGGGCCAGCTGATCATGGCGGGGGCGATGCTCGCGATGCTGCCGTTGGCCGCGGACACCCCGGTGTGGCTGGTGCTGGTGCTGCTGATCCCGCTCGGGATCGGGGGTGCGCTGTCGGTGCCGGCGTTCACCGCGCAGCTGATGGACGCGGTACCCGGCGAACGCGTCGGGACGGCGTCGGGCCTGCTGAACGCCCTGCGGCAGACCGGCGGGGCGCTGGCCGTGGCCGCGTTCGGCGCGCTGGCCACCGGGGACGGCGAAACCGGGTTCTCGTTGTCGGGCATGCACGTGAGCGTCGCGGCTGAGGCCGTGGTGCTGGTGGTGACGGCGGCCGCGGCGTGGGTGCTGCTGCCGAGCGGTCGCCGGGACTAGCCGACCCGGCCGACCCGGCGGCCGGGTCGGCCGGGTCGGCCGGGTCGGCACGGTCGGCTAGCGGTTTCGGCGGCGGCCCTGGCCGAGGCGGAGCAGCAGGAGCGTGGTGTCGTCCGTGCCGGACGCGTCGGCGATGAGGGTCTCGGCCAGTTCGTCGAGCGGCGGATCGGCCGTGCCGGCCCGGGAGAGGCGGTCGGCGAGGCCGGCGAGGCTGCGGTCGGGGTCGACGCCGGGCCGGTCGGTGAGGCCGTCGGTGTAGAGGCAGATGATGGCGCCGGGCGGGACGGTGAGGGCTGCGCGCGGGTAGTCGGCGGCGGCGTCCACGCCCAGCAGGATGCCGCCCGGCACGTCCAGCGCCTCGACGGTGCCGTCGCGGTGCCGGAGCAGCGGGGCGGGGTGCCCGGCCCGGGACACCAGGACGCGCCGCTTGTCGAGGGCGACGTGCAGGTAGGCGGCGCTGGCGAGCAGGTCGGTGTCCAGGTCGGTCAGCAGCCGGTTGGTGCGGGCGAGGACGCGGCGCGGGTCGGCGCCCGCGGTGGCGTGGGCGCGGATGGCGGTGCGGACCTGGCCCATGAGCGCCGCCGCGGTGGCGTCGTGGCCTTGGATGTCGCCGATGACGGCGGCGGCGCGGTGCCGGTCGAGGCGAATGAGGTCGTAGAAGTCGCCGCCGACGGACAGGTGGGCCGCGGCCGGCCGGTAGCGGGCGGCGACTTCGAGGCCGCGCAGGCGGGGCAGGCTGTGCGGGAGCAGGGCGCGCTGCAGGTCGCGGGCGATGCCGTGCGTGGCGTCGTGGTGGCGGGCGCGGAACAGGGCCTGGCTGATGAGGGCGCCGAGGGCGAGGAGCGAGGCGCGTTCCTCGGCGGTGAACCGGTGCGGGCGGTCGAACGACAGCAGGCAGGCGCCGATGCGCTGGCTCGGGACCGCCATCGGCAGGATCGCCCACGCTTCGCCTTGGCTCAGGTGGCGGTAGTCGGGGTAGAGCCGGTCCATTTCCTCGCGGGTGCCGGCGAACAGCGGGAGTCCGCTCATGATGGCTTTCGCCCCGGGATGCCCTTGGTCTATGCGGATCCCGTCGAGCAACCGGAGCGTCCCCGGCGGGTGTCCGTGGGTGCCGACGATCTCCAGCCGCCCCGCTTCGTCGACGGCGAACAGCGCCACCCGCGAGGCGCCGATCATCGGCAGGAGTTCGTGGGCGACGAGCCGGACGACGTCGTGGACGCTGGTCGCGGAGGTGAGCGCCGCGGCGAGATGCAGCTCGTGGTAGATCCCTTCGAGGCGGGACTGCGGGTCCTCGGCGGGCTCCGGCACGGTGGTCGGCGGCGCGGTGCCGGACGCGGGGTCGGGAGGCGGCGCGGTCTCGGTGATGCGGACGGTGATGCCGGACGCGTCGGGATACAGGTCGAACACCAGCCGGGTGGCGGGCGGGCGCATGGCCTCGAAGGTGCCGGTCTCCTGGCTCATCGCCGCGGCCCGGTAGCGCTCCTGGTAGATCGGGCGGTCGAGCCAGGGGATCACGTCCCACAGGCGCGCGCCGAGGAGCGTGTCGGCGGGGGTCTCCAGGAGCCGGGCGGCGGCCGGGGTGACCAGGGCGATCGAGCCGTCGACGGCCAGGGCGCAGAGCCCTTCGGGGAGGCGGGCGGCGGCGGTGTCGCCGCCGGGGGGCGCGCCGGGCCAGGACAGTGCTTCGGGGCCGGGGCGGACGGGGCGTCCCGCGGCGGCGGCGTCGGCGAGCAGGCGGCCGAGCGCGTCGGCGGCCGCCCAGAGCCGGGCGCGCTCGGCACGGGTGAGATGCGGCGGGTGGAAGCCGGACCAGTTGACGAACATCGCGCCGAGAACCTCGGGCCCGTCGAGCAGCGGCACGGACGCCGAGGCGAAGTGGTAGGGCAGAGTGAGCGCGGCGAGCGGGTAGCGGCGGGCCATTTCCTCGGCGCCGTCGATCCACACGAGGTCGTGTTCGCGGATGGCGTCGGTGACCGCGGTCGGCGCATCCACCGGAAGGCTGCGCCACGGCCCGGCGAACTGCGGGGGCAGCCCGGAGAACGCGGTGAGCAGCAGCGACGTGCCGGGCTCGTCGAGCAGGTACACGCCGCCGCCGTAGGCCCCCAGACGGCTCAGCACCCCGCCGAGGCAGAGGCCGACCCGGCCCAGGTCCGGGTCGAACGCGGCATCGACGGCATCGGCCGGGTCGGCGATGCCGACAGCGTCGGCGCTGTCGACCGGATCGCCGGAGCCTCGCTTCCCGGGGGACACGGGTCGCATGGACACCACCAAATGGGAGATTTATGGGCAATTCTTCCACTCGCGGGGGTGCCCGGCACAGTGCGCACGCCCGGCGCGGCAGATTCCCCCCGATAGGACCTGCCCGACCGCCGTCCGCACGCCGCCTTCACGTCACCCGCGCACCGGGCCACCCGTGCAGTCGGCCGTGTGCCGAGCGTCACCTGACAGACCGTCAGATTCTGTGTCCTCGATCATTGCCCGCCGCCGCCATGATCAATACGGTCGCCCTCCGGGAGCCGCGCCGGCCCCAGCACCACCCCTTTGCACGACTCCCGGAGCACGCGTGGAAGACCAGCGGACGACCCGACTCGACGCCGTACCCGACCGGAGCGGCGCCGCACCCGGCCCCGCCGGTCCGGCCGCCGACGCCGGCGGGCTGCGCACCCGGCTGATCGTCCCGGTCCTCGCCTTCGGCGGCATCCTCATGGCGGTCATGCAGACCGTGGTCGTGCCGATGCTGCCCGAACTGCCCGCGCAGACCGGCAGCTCCCGGTCCACGGTCAGCTGGATGCTCACGGCGACGCTGCTGACCGGCGCCGTGCTCAACCCGGTGCTCGGCCGGGCGGGCGACATGTACGGCAAACGCCCCGTGCTGATCGGGTCGCTGGCCGCGATGACCGTCGGGTCGGCGCTGTGCGCGGTGACGTCCGACATCCGCATCCTGATCGCGGCCCGCGCCTTGCAGGGCAGCGCGGCGGCGGTCGTGCCGCTCGCCACCAGCATCCTGCGGGACGTCCTGCCGTCCCGCCGGATCGGTTCCGCGGTCGCGCTGATGAGCAGCACCGTCGGCATCGGCGCCGCACTGGGACTGCCGCTGGCCTCGGTGGTCGTGGAGCGCGCCGACTGGCATGTGCTGTTCTGGGTGACCACCGGGCTCGGGCTGCTGGGGGTCGCGGCGTCGTGGTGGGTGGTTCCGGCGTCGCCGGTACGGTCGCCGGGCCGCTTCGACGTCCTCGGCGCGGTGCTGCTCGCGACCGGCCTGGTGGGGATCCTGCTGGCGCTGTCCAAAGGCGCGGACTGGGGGTGGACATCCCCGCTGGTGCTCGGGCTGTCCGTCGGCGGCCTACTGGTGCTCGTGGTGTGGGGATGGCAGCAACTGCGGTGCCGGGTGCCGCTGGTGGACGTGCGGCTCGCGGCCCGGCGCACCGTCCTGCTGCCGCACATCGCCGCGCTGCTGACCGGGTTCGCGTTCTACGCCAACTGGCTGTCCACGGCGCAGCTCGTGCAGGCCCCGGAGGGCACCGGGTACGGCCTCGGCGCGTCCGCCGTCGTGGCGAGTCTCTGCCTGGTGCCGGGCGGCCTGACGATGGTCGTCCTGTCCCCCGTGTCGGCCCGCATCTCGGCGGCCCGCGGGGCGCGCTGGACGCTGGTCCTCGGCACGCTGGTCATCTCCGGCGCCTACGTCGTGCGGATCTTCACCAGCGACCACCTCCTGACCATCACCCTGGGCGCCACGATGTGCTCGGTCGGCACCGGGCTGGTCTATTCGGCGCTGCCGACGCTCATCCTCGACGCCGTCCCGCCGGAGCAGACCGCGGCGGCGACCGGCCTCAACGTCCTCATGCGGACGATCGGCCAGTCGCTGTGCAGCACTGCCGTCGCGGCCGTGCTCACCCAGGTCACGATGGACTACGACGGCACCGCGATGCCGACCTTGCACGCCTACCAGATCGCGTTCGCCCTGGCCTCCGCCGCGGCCCTCGGCGCGGCGCTGGTCACGCTGGGTCTCCCCCGCCCACCGCGCCGGACGCTCGCAGCGCGGTGATCTCGGGCGCGGTGTAGCCGAGTTCCGCGAGCACCGCGTCGGTGTGCGCGCCGAGCGCGGGAATCGGGCCCATCGGCGGCTCCCAGCCGTCGACGACGGGCGGCGGGAGCAGCGCGGGGATCGGCCCGCCGGGCGAGTCGACGGTGCGCCACCGGTCGCGGGCGGCCAGGTGGGGGTGGGCGACGACGTCGCCGGGGGTGTTGTAGCGGGAGTTGCCGATCCCGACGGCATCGGCGCCGCGCTGCACGTCGGCCATCGCCTGCCCGGCGCACCACGCGGCGATCGCCTCGTCGAGGACGGCGCGGTGCGCGACGCGGCCGGGGTTGTCCCGGTACCGCGGGTCGTCGGCGAGGTCCGGGCGGTCGATCAGCTCGCGGGCGAGGCGCTGCCACTCGCGGTCGTTGGTGGTGCCGAGGACGACGGTGTGTCCGTCGGCGGTGCGGTAGGCGCCGTACGGGGCCACGGCGGGCGAGCCCATGCCGACGGGCTCTTGGTCGATGCCGGAATGCCGGGTGTAGTTGAGCGCGTAGCCCATCATCTCGGTCATCGTGTCGAACATGCTGACCGAGACCGCGGCCCCGGACTGCCGTCCCCGGCCGGCGCCGACGAGCGACGCCATGATCGACAGCGCCGCGTACAGCCCCGTGCAGGCGTCCGCCATCGGCGGCCCCGGCTTCGCGGGCGCGCCCGCCACTCCGGTGATGGCGCAGGCCCCGGACTCGGCCTGCACGAGCAGGTCGTAGGCCCGCTTGCCGGACAGCGGGCCGCCGCTGCCGTAGCCGTCGATCTCGACGGCGATCAGGCCGGGGTGGCGGGCGGCGAGGTCGTCCCGCGCGATGCCCAGCTTGGCCGTGGCTCCGGGCGCGAGGTTGGACACCAGCACGTCGGCCCGCTCCAGCAGCCGGTGCAGGACGGCCGACCCACCGGGGTCCTTGACGTCCAGGGCCACGGACTCCTTGCCCCGGTTGAGCCAGACGAAATGCGCGGCCTGGCCGTGCACGACGTCGTCGTAGTACCGGGCGAAGTCGCCGCCGCGCGGGTGCTCGATCTTGACGACGCGGGCGCCGAAATCCCCCAGCGTGCGCGTGCACAAGGGTGCGGATACGGCTTGCTCCAGGGCGACGACGGTGATGCCCGCGAGGGGGCCGCAGCCGTCGGGGGGTATGTCCACGGGTCACTCCTTGGGTGGGAAGAGCCGTTGTCCGCCTACGAATGTTTCCCAGACGACGTCCGCGCACAGCACGTCGAGTGCGTCGCGCAGCGGCACCCGCAGCAGCACGAGATCCGCCGCCGCGCCGACCCGGACTCGGCGCAGCCGGCCGGGGAACGCGGGGTCGCCCAGGAAAAGGCCGAGCGCGGCACGCGGGTCGACGCGTTCCCCGTCGGGGCGGTGGACCGCGGCGTGCACGACCCGCCACGGATCGGAGGTGCCGTAAGGGGCGTCCGTGCCCGCGGCCACCGGGATTCCGGCGTCGGCCAGCGACCGGAGCCGGTACAAATGCGGCCGGTCGTCCGGGTCGACGTCGGTGGCGTACTCGCGGCCGCGTTCCACGGGGAAGTGCGGCTGCGTCACGACGGTCACGCCGAGCCGCCCGAGCCACGGCAGCGTTTCCTCGGGCAGGACGGAACCGTGCTCGATGCGGTCTCCGGGCACCGGCCCGGCGGCTTCCAAGGCGAGCAGCGTCACGAGGACTTGCGCGCGGGTGACGCAGTGCACGGCCACCGGGGCCGGTCGCACGGCCGCGAACCGCGCGGCCAGTTCGTCGGGCCCGGGCAGCGTCGCGTCGTCGAGCAGGAACTTGACCGGCCCGTCGACGCCCATCACGACGACCCGCTGCGGCAACGGCGCGAGCAGCGCCGAGAGTCCGGGCGCGGGATGCGGATCGGCGTTGGTGAACCCGGTGACCCCGCGGGCCGCGGCGGCGCGGCCGACCGCGGGGAGGTCGAGCGACGTGGGCGGGGCGAGGTCGCGGAGGCGGGCATCCTGGCGCCAGAAGCGGCCGTCGGCGAGGGTGGGCGAGTGCGACGTGGGGGCGGTCGACATGGCGAGGCCGGCCACGGGCGGGCCCACAGCCCCGGCGGGGCTTGCCGGGTTCGGGGCTTCCGCGGGGTTCAGCGCGTCCGCGATGACACCTGCCGCGCCCCCGGCGCCCGGACCCGTCGCGGCCGGGTCGCCCGCACCCGGCCCGAGCAGTCCCGCCGCCCGCAGCGCCGCCGAGTTCCACACCCACAGCGCCCCCGTGCGGTGCTGGACGCGCACCGGCCGGTCCGGCACCAGCGCGTCGAGGCGCCATCGGTCGAGTTCGCCCGCGACGCTCTCGTGGTAGCCGGTGGCCCGGACCCACTCCCCCGGCGCGCCCTGCCGCAGCGCCGCGGCGAATGCGTCGGCGTCCCGGACGTCGCCGGGCCCGACCGGGACCGAGGCCGCTTCGGCGGCCGTCGCCGCGAGGTGGATGTGGTGGTCGTGGAGCCCGGGGATCAAGGCACCGCCGCGGCCGTCGACGTCGACGGGGCCGTCGAGCCGGGTGCCGATCTCGACGATGCGGCCTTCGGCCAGGCGCACGTCGACGATGCGGCCGTCGACTTCGACGTGGGCGATCAGCATGGCGGGAGTAGTACGCCGGAGTTGTGCGGGGCCTCTGCGGTCCTCTCGTCGTCCGCGCCGCGACGGTCGGCCCGATCGCCCCGGGAGCCGGCCCCCGTCGCCCTCCTGGCAACCGCCGCCCCCGCCGAGCACCTCGCCACCTCGGCCGCGCACCCCGCCATCGCCACCGCGACGAGTTCCCCGCCTCCCGCCGCCACGGAACGCGCCGCGCCGAGGGCCGCATAGATGCCCGTCACCGGATCGGCGATCGCGTCGCCGACGAACACCGGGCCGCCGTCGGCGTCGTGTCCCAGCAGCCCGCCCGCGACCGCCGCGTCGTCGCCGAAGGCGATCCGGTCGTCGTCGCGGCCATAGCCGGTGATGCTCACCCAGACCCGTCCCGGGCGCGCGGCCAGGAACTCCTCGGCGTGGATGCCCAGGCGGCGCAGGGCCCGGGGGCGGGACGCCTCGACGACGAGGTCGGCGCCCGCGACGGTGTCCGCGAGTGCGCCGGATCCGAAGTCGATCACGCGGTGGCCGTGGCCGTCGTGCAGCCAGGCGTGGAATTCGGGAGAACCGAGCCGCGCCCCGTCCGGCCGTGTCGTGCTCTCGACCGTGGTTACCCGCGCGCCCGCGAGCCGGAGCAGCCGGGCGCACAGGGGCCCTGCCCACAGCGCGGAGAGGTCGACGACGCGCAGGCCTTGCAGCGAAGTGGGGCCGGCCGGACCGTGCCGGTCGACGCGCAGCGGCTCCCGGCCGCGTTCGGCGCCCGGCACCGCGGCCGCCATGCCGAGCAGGTGGGCGGCGTCGGCGATTTCCTGGGCCGGTGCCCGCCGCGCGGCCTCGCGCAGCAGCGGCAGCGGGTCGTCGGCGGACTCCGGCTCCACGCCGAGCAGGGCCAGCAGCGCCGGGACCGCGGTGACGTCGTCGGTGCGCGCGAGGTTGACCGCGGCCCAGCCGTCGGCGCAGGCCAGCACGTGGCAGGAACCGTTGGCGGACGTGCGTCCGGGGAGGCGGTAGCCGGCCAGGGCGGCGCGCCGGAAGAGCGCGTCCTCGACGTCGACGGGTACTCCCGTCAGACCGGTGAACGCCTGCCCGGCCCGGACGAGCGGCCCGAGAGCGGGCCCGACCGACGCCGCCCAACGCCCGAGTGCGGGACGGTCCATGCGCGGCATGCTATGCCAGGCCGCGCGAGCGTGGGGTTACAGATCCGCGGGCCACTCGTACGTGCTCGGCACGTCGACGTGCTGGTCGGCGGGGCCGTACACGATGGTGATGACGTCGTGTGCCTTCAGCTCGTATGCGGCGGGGTTGCCGGTCTGCTCCTGGCCGTTGACGTACCAGTGCAGGGCGTTGCCGTTGGTCGCGGTGAGGCTGCCGATGTGCTGGGCGTCGAGCGACACGTCCCACTCGGTCATGAACTGGCCGAGGGTGAAGGTGGCCGGGACCGGCGATTCGACGTGGATGACGCCGCTGGTGTCGTGCGTGTGCAGCGGGCTCAGGCGCTGCGAGGCCTGGTCGATGCCGATCTCCGCGGGGACCGCGACGGGGTTGCCGTTCACGATCACGTTGAGCTTGGCGTGGATGTGCTCGACGGTGCCCTCCGCGCCGAGCATCGGCAGATCGGCGGCCGCGGCGTGCGCGACGGGGTGGTCGGGCGCGTCCCACGGCGGCGCGGTCTCGCGGCCGACGGCGGTGCGCGCGGGCTGGCTCGGTATCTGCTTGGCCCCCGTGTTCTCGGCCTGCCCGTAGTCCGCGGTCACCACAGCGACCGTCAACCCGACGATGAGCGCGGCTAGGCCCAGCACGATCGCGCCGATGCGGATCGTCCGGCGGCGCCGGTCCGCACGCTTGGCCTGCTTCCGCGCGGCGGCGCTCTTCGCCCGCCTGCGTTCGGCCTTGTGGTCGTGCTCGGCCACGACGCCGCCCTTCTGGAGAGTCCGGTGGATACGCTGAACGAGAAGTTCAAACTTGCACAACCACCGGACTTGCGGCCTTTACTCCAGAATGCTGCTTTTGTGGGGTGGGTCACGCCCGCCCGAGAACCTCAGTCGACACCGGTCACCGTGGTCAGCAGCACCGCCGCGTCCTCGAGCGCCGCCAGCCCGTGCCGCTCCTGCGGAATCGCGCGCAGTTCCCCGGCGGACAGCTCGTAGCCGCCGTCCGTGGCGACCAGCCGCACGCGCCCGGACAGCACCTGCAGCGTCGCCGCCGCGGGCGGATTGTGCTCGTCCAGCTCTTGCCCCGCGGTCAACGCGATCAGGGTCTGCCGCAGCGGACCTTCGTGCACCAGCAGATGCGCGCTGCGCCCGTGCTCCGACGCCGCGGCCTTGTCCAAGTGCTCCTGCACCAACGCGCCAAGCCCGACCATCCCGACCTCCCGAACCCGACAGCCTTCAACTGACCTGCCCGGGTACCCCGGCATGCCGGGCGTCATGCCGGGCAATCCCGATGTCACAGATCCCGGCGCCGCCTCGTCCCGTTTCCACGACGCGGCGCTCCGCCGCGGATTCCCGGCCGTGGCCTATCGTGTGCCGGCCGGGCGGGCGAGAGGAGCGGGTGTGGATCGGACCGAGGAATTCGAGGACCTGCGGCCGCTGCTGTTCTCGATCGCGTACCGGATTCTCGGGAGCGTGACGGAGGCCGAGGACGCGGTGCAGGAGACGTGGCTGCGGTACGCGACCTCGGAGACGGTGCCCACGTCGACGAAGGCGTTCCTGTCCGCGGTGGTCACCCGGATCTCGATCGACGTGCTGCGGTCCGCGCGCGTGCGGCGGGAGGCCTACGTCGGACCCTGGTTCCCCGAGCCGCTGCTGGACGACCCGTACGAGAACCCGGAGCGCGCCGCCGAACTCGCCGACTCGCTCTCCACCGCCGCCCTGCTGCTCCTGGAACGCCTGTCGCCGTTGGAACGCGCCGTCTTCGTGCTGCGCGAGGTGTTCGCCTTCGGCTTCCCGGACATCGCCAATGCCGTCGGACGTTCGGAGGCCGCGTGCCGTCAGCTCGCGGTCCGCGCCCGCCGGCACATGGACGACGGCCGGCCCCGCTTCGAGGCCGACCGGAAGGAGCGCGACGAGCTGGCCGAGCGGTTCTTCGACGCGTTCCGCGAGGGCGACGTCGACGCGCTGCGCGAGCTGCTGGCCGGCGACGTCATGATCCTCGGCGACAGCGGCGGCAAGGCACCGCAGTGGGGCGGGGGCATCCACGGCCAAGCCAACGTCAGCCGGACGCTGGTCGCGCTCGGCGACGCGCTGCGCCGGATCGGCGGGATCCTGGAGCCGCATGCGGTCAACGGCGGCTCCGGCGCGATCTTCCGCGACCGCGACGGCAAGGTGGTCACCACCTGGACGCTGGACATCGCGGACGGCCGGGTCCAGGGCATCCGCGCCGTGCTCAACCCCGACAAGCTCCGCCACGTCGGCCCGGTCGCGGACACGTGGGCCCTGGTGCGCGAGGCGAACGAGGCGCGCCGCCGGGCCGAGTGACGCCGAAGGGAGACCTGCGGGGGAGCTGCGATCCCCCGCAGGTCACTCGTCGCGGGCCGGCTCGCCCGCGCTCTCCCGGGCCCCGTCCGGGTCGGCGCCCTTGTCCGCGTCCGCGTTCTCGTCCGCCCCGCAGTACGGGCACGGCCCCTCCCCCTGGGCACCCTCGCGGATCTTGCCGCACTCCGGGCACACCAGGGACAGCCAGCAGACCGGGTCCCCGCCCATGTCCTCGACGTCGCGCATCCCCCGATTGTCCCGCAGCCGACCGCGGAAGCCGGCGCGCGGGACGGCCTAGACGGCGACCCGCTCCGGCTCGGCGGCCCGCGGCCCCGGAATCGCGATCGGCTCCGCGGTCCGCGCCCCCGCCCGCGTCGCCCCCACACCCGCGAACACCACGCACAGCACCCCGAACACCGCCGCCGGTCCCGGCACCTGGTGCAGCACCAGGAACCCGATGACGACGGACATCGCGGGTTCCAGGCTCATCAGCACGCCGAAGGACGTCGCGGTCAGCCGGCGCAGCGCCTGGAGCTCCAGGCTGAACGGCAGCACCGGGTGCAGCACGGCCAAGGCCAGGCCGATGCCCAGCAGCTGCCACGTCAGGTTGCCGCCCTCGGCCGGCAGCGCAATGGGGGTGGTCGCGAGCGCGGCGACCGGCAGCGAGATGGCGAGGCCCTTGAGCCCGGTCACCTTGTCCCCGACGTGCTGGGTCAGCAGGATGTAGCCGGCCCAGCCGAGCGCCGCGCCGAGGGCGTAGGCGACACCGACCAGGTCGACGCCTCCGTGCCACGGCTCGGTGAGCAGCAGCACGCCGATCGCCGCGGGCAGCGCCCACAGGCGTGCCCGCCCGCGCGCCGCCACCAGCGCGATGCCGAGCGGGCCGAGGAACTCCAGGGCGCTCGCGGTGCCGATGGGCAGCCGGGCGGCGGAGCTGAGGAAGAACATCATCATCGCGGCGGTGACCACGCCGAGCAGCGCGCACGCCAGCAGGTCGCGGCGTGTGAAGTCGGACGGCCGCGGCCGGACCACGACGAGCAGGATCGCGCCGGCGCAGACGAGGCGCAGCCACGCCATCCCGAGCGGCCCGATCTGGTCGAACATCCGTACGGCGATCGCCAGTCCCAGCTGGACGCCGAGCATCGCCACAACCGCCATCATCGCGCCGCTCTCCGCGGGTCCCCACGGGAGATGGCGGGTGGGCGCCACGTGATCGTTCGAGGTCATGCCCGCCAGTAGAACGCCGGTCCACCGTTCGCGTCCACGTGCCATTTGTTGATGATCCGTTCGATGATCGTGAACAATTGACGCCATGGAGACACGGCGCCTGGAGATGCTGTCGGAGCTGGCCCGGCTGGGGTCGATGCGGGCGGTGGCGGACGTCCTTCACACGACGACGTCGACGGTGTCCCAGCAGCTCGCGGTGCTGTCGCGGGAGATGGGCGCGACGCTGTTCGAGCCGGACGGGCGCCGGGTCCGGCTGACGCCGTACGGCCGCCGGCTCGCGGAGCACGCGGTCGTCATCCTCGCCGCGGTGGAGGCCGCCCGCCGCGACCTGGGCCCGGGGGCCGAGCCGAACGGGACCGTGCGGGTGGCGGGGTTCCAGTCCGCGATCAGCACGTACCTGCTCCCGGTGGTCCGCGAACTGGCCGTCGAGCATCCGCGTGTACACGTCCTGATCCGCGAGCACGAGCCGGTGGAGGCGCTCGATCTGCTGGCCACCGACGCCGTGGACCTGGCGTTGACGTACGACTACAACCTCGCCCCCGCCGCCCCCGACCCCGCAGTCGCCACCACCCGCCTGTGGGAGGCCGAATGGAGCCTGGGCGTTCCGGCGTCCGCGGACCCGGGACCCGCGGCGCCGCCGGCCGCGAGCCCCGAGGTCTTCGCCCGCTTCGCCGGCGCGGACTGGATCGTCAACTCCCGCAACACCGCGGACGAGGAAGTCCTCGGCACCATCGCCGCGTTGGCCGACTTCACCCCGCGCATCACGCACCGCGCGGACAGCCTCGACCTGGTCGAGGAGATGATCACCGCGGGTCTCGGCGTGGGCTTGCTCCGCACCCGCCGCCCGACCGGCCCCGGCGTCCGCCTCCTCCCCCTGACCGCGCCGCGCGTCACGATGCGCGCCTACGCGACCACCCTCCTCGGCCGGCGCGACTGGCCGCCGCTGGCGCTGGTCATCAGCCGGCTCACCGACGCGATCGCCAGGTTCGGCTGAGTCGAGGACGCCCACGGACACGCGGCCGCCCTCGCCGCTGCCGCGTGTCCCTACAGCGCCCCCTCCGGGATCTCCCCCACCAGATCCACCGCCCCCAACGGGAACTCGACCGGCTCTCCGTCCAACCGCTGCTCCGTCCAGATCGTCTTCCCCGTCCGCCGGTACCGGCTCCCCCACCGCGACGTCAGCTGCGCCACCAGGAAGAGCCCGCGGCCGCCTTCGTCGGTCGCCTGGGCGCGGCGTTGGCGGGGCTGGCTGTTGCTGGGGTCGGAGACCTCGCAGATGAGGACTTCGTCGCGGATGAGGCGGAGGCCGATGGGGGCGCCGCCGTAGCGGATGGCGTTGGTGACGAGTTCGCTGACCACGAGTTCGGTGGTGAAGGCGAGGTCGTCCAGGCCCCACGCGTCGAGTTGGTGCAGGGTGAGTTCGCGGGCGCGGGCGACGACGGACGGGTCGGCGGGCAGGTCCCATTCGGCGACCGCCGACCGCGGCACCGGGTGCGTCCGGACGAGGAGCAGCGCGACGTCGTCGCCGCGCGGCGGTTCGAGGCGGGCGAGGACCGCGGGGCCGATGGCGTCGAGCGGGGCCTCGCGGTACTCGTCGAGCACGGCGGCGAGCGCTTCCATGCCGTCGTTCACATCCGCGCCGTGCCGGGCGACCACGCCGTCGGTGTAGAACGCGAGCAACGTGCCGGGCGGCACGTCGATTTCGGCTTCCTCGAAGGGCAGTGCGCCGACGCCGAGCGGCGGACTGGGCGCGAGCACGGCGAACTCGGGCGGGCGTCCGGGCCGCAGGACGACCGGCGGGGGGTGTCCGGCACTGGCCATGACACAGGTGTGCCGGATGGGGTCGTGGACGGCGTACAGCACGGTGGTGCCGTAGGCGTCGACGTCGATGTCCGGGTCGGCCGGTTCGCCCGCGGTCCACCGGGCCTGCATCAAGTCGTTGAGGTGGGCGAGGAGTTCGCCGGGTTCGGGGTCGAGGTCGGCCATGGTCTGGACGGCGGTGCGCAGGCGTCCCATGGCGACGGTGGCGCCGAGGCCGTGGCCGACGACGTCGCCGACGGCGAAGGCGGTGCGGAGCGAGGACAGCGGGAGGACGTCGTACCAGTCGCCGCCGACGCCCGCTTCGCCTTCCGCGGGGACGTAGGTGCCCGCGGTTTCCAGGACCGACGTGTGGGTGGCGCCGGACGGCAGCAGGCTGCGTTGCAGGGCGACGGCGGTGCGGTGTTCGCGGGCGAAGCGGCGGGCGTTGTCGAGGGCGAGGGCGCCGCGCGAGGCGATCTGGGCGAACAGTTCGGCGTCGTCGTCGTCGAATCCGCCGGGCGTGGTGAGGCGCCACGCGGCGAGGATGCCGAGGGAGCGGCCGCGGCCGAGCATCGGCGCGGACAGGAGCGCGTGGGCGCCCGCGGGTACCAGGCGGGCGATGGCGTCGTCGGGGGCGTCGGTGCTCAGGGCCATCCGCAGTGCCCCGCGGAGTTCCGCCATGTCGGACATCGCGACGACGGGGCGGCTCGCCATCGGGGTGAGCCGCTGGGGTCCCGACATGTCGGGGAGCGGTTCGCCCGGGCGGGTGAATCCGGGCGGGATGCGCCCGTCGCGGGTCGCGATGGCGATACGGCGGAGGTGGCGTGCGGCCTGTTCTTGCGGCGGCGGTTCGTCGGCGTTGAGGACGACTTCGGGGACGTCGACGGTGATCAGGTCGGCGAACGCGGGCACCAGGCTGTCGGCCAGGCGTTCGGCGATTTCCCCGAGGTCGAGGGAGGCGCCGATGCTCAGGGCGGCGGCGCGGGCGAGCCGGGCGCGGCGCTCGCTGCGGGCTTCCACGTCCTCCGGGCGGGCCCGCGCGACGGGCATCTCGTCGGCGACGGGGCCGTCGGACCCGGCGAGCTGCACGAGCCAGAACGTGCCGCCGCCTTCGTGGTCGAGCGGACGGGCGTGGTACCGGAAACTCCCGGATTCCCCGGACGCGAGCGAGAACACCGCGGTCCCGGAGCGGGGCTCCGTCGGCATCGCGGAGTACCGGGCGAACTCCGCGATGCCGAGGCTTCGCCCGAGCAGCCACGCGGCGTCGTGGGTGGCGCACAGCACGGTGCCGTGCTGGTCGAGCACGACCGCCGTACCGGCGCGCAGACCGAGGGACCCGTCGCGGGCCCGGAAGGGTTCCGCGGCGCCGTCGGGCGCGCCGTGCGCCGCCGCGCCGTCCTCGGACGCGGCCGATCCGGCAGTGGGGCCCATTCCACGACCTGCCATCTCCCCGAGATGGTGACGATTGCTGGCAATTATTCCGCGTTGCCGCACGTGAAGCCTGCGAAGGGGGCCGATCGGGGAGGCCGTCGGCGGCGGGCGGGCCGGGTCCCGGACCCGGCTAGGGTCGTCGCGTGGACAACGTACGAGACCCTCGCGAGCCCGACTCCGCCCGGCCCGGTGCGGACGCGGCCCCCGACGGCGGCGCCTTCGCCGGGGCGGGCGAGGGCACGGGGGCGGGGGCGCCGCCGACCAAGGGCGAGCAGACGCGGGCGCTGATCCTGGAGACGGCGATGCGGCTGTTCCGGGAGCGCGGCTACGACAAGACCACGATGCGCGCGATCGCCGCCGAGGCCGGGATCTCGGTCGGCAACGCCTACTACTACTTCGCGGGCAAGGAACACCTGATCCAGGGCCTGTACGACCAGGTCACGAACGACCACTTGCGGCGGGCCCGCGCGGCGCTGCCGCGGCACCGCGAGTTCGCGGGGCGGCTGCGGGTGGCGTGGGACGCGTGGCTGGACGCGGCGGAGCCGTACCACGGCTTCGCGGTGCAGTTCTTCCGCAATGCCGCCGATCCGGACAGTCCGCTGTCGCCGTTCTCCGCCGAGTCGTATCCGGCGCGGCAGCAGGTGGTGGCGCTGTACCGGGAGGTGGTGACCGGGTCGTCGATGAAGTTCGACGCGGAGATGACGGAGCTGCTGCCGGAATTGCTGTGGCTGCACCAGATGGGGATCGTGCTGTTCTGGGTGTACGACCGCTCTCCGGGCAGCGCCAAGACCCGGGAGCTGGTGCGGCGGACGACGCCGCTGGTGGCACGGACGATGGCGCTGTCCCGCTACAAGCTCATCCGGCCGCTGGTGCGGGACGCCGAGAAACTGGTGCGCGATTTCATCGTCCCGGAGAGCCTGGCAGCGCGGCCCGGGCCGGGGCCGGCCGGGGACTGACGGCGTCCGAGGCTTGAATCGTCGACCCGGTCCGGATACGGATAGCTGCGGCAGACAGCCCCGTATCCCCTGGGAGGCCCCCGATGCTCTCCGGCGAGAAGATCCTGGTCACCGGCCCGGCCGGACAGATCGCGTTCCCGCTCACCGAGTACCTCGCGCGCGACAACGAGGTGTGGGGCATAGCCCGCTTCGGCAATCCCGGGGAACGGAAGCGGGTGGACGCGCTCGGGGTCACGACACGGCAGGTGGATCTTGCGGCCGGCGAGTTCGGCGACCTGCCGGACGATTTCACGTACGTGCTCCACTTGGCCGCGTACATCGCCGTCGGCGACGACTACGACGAGGCGCTGCGCGTCAACGCCGAAGGCACCGGCCTGCTGTTGCAGCACTGCCGCAAGGCGAAGGCGGCGCTGGTCATGTCGACCGCGTCGGTGCTCAAGCCGCACGAGGACCCGCACCACGTGTACGGGGAGGACGCCGCGCTCGGCGACGCCCACAACTTCGCCGCCACCTACTCGTTCTCGAAGATCGCCGGGGAGGCCGTCGCCCGGTACTGCGCGCGGGCGTTCGACCTGCCGGTGACGATCGCGCGGATGAACGCCTCGTACGGCAGCTACGGCAACGGCGGCCTGCCCGGCCTGCACCTCGCGGCGCTGCGTGCGGGCGGCCCGGTCGTGACCCGCTGGGACCCGTGCATGTACAGCCCGATCCACCAGGACGACATCAACACGCAGACCGAAGCGCTGCTCGCCGCCGCGTCCACACCGGCCACGATCGTCAACTGGGGCGGCGACGAGCCGGTCAGCGTGCAGGAGTGGGCGGCCTACATGGGCGAACTGACCGGTCTCGACGCCGTGGTCGACGTCAAGCCGCAGCCGGGCACGCTGCGCGGCCAGGTGCTGGACACCACGCGCCGCCGCTCGTTCACCGGGCCGTGCGCCGTGGACTGGCGCACCGGGATCCGGCGCGTGGTGGAGGAGACCGCCTGACCGTAGCCGCCGCGGCGGATGCCGTGCCGGTCCGTGCGGGTCTTGCAGATTCGGTACAGGTCACGTGCGGGTTCAGTGCGGCAGGTGCGGGAGCACTCGTTCCTCGACGATGCGCAGCATGCGCCAGGCTTCGTCGGGGGCGATGCCGGAGAGCATCGGGTTGAGGTGCAGTTCGCCGCCGGCCCCGAGTCCGGTCGCGAGGACGATCGCTTCGTCGGGGTCGACGACGGCGTAAGCGCCGCCTTGGCTCAGTTGGGCGATGTCGCGGGTGGGGACGAACGGTCCGAAGGGGTCGGTGTAGGCCGATGCGGTCCATTCCCCGTAGGAGTTGATCTGGTGCCGGATGTGCGGCGCCAGGCGTTCCCACACCGCTTCCTTCTTCTCCGTGGTCACCCACAGGAAGATCGGTCCGCGCGGGGCGAGTTCGCCGGGGTCGGGCCTGCCGTGCCGGGCGCATGCGCGGCGGTAGTACTTCCAGAACTGCGGCATCGGCGGGAAGTAGCCGTCGGCGAGGCGTGCCGCGCGGTCGATGCTCGCGCGGACCGAGCCGCCGAGGTAGATCGGCATCGGGTCCTGGGCCGGGCGCGGCGTCACCCGCACGGTCTTGCCCTGCCACTCGACCGGTTCGCCGGTCCAGGCCTGCCGGAGGAACGGGACGAGTTCCTCCAGGAACCGGCCGCGGCTGCGGTAGTCGGCGCCGAAGGCGTCGAAGTCGTCTTCGACGTAGCCGACGGCCATGCCGAGGTCGAGGCGGCCGCCGAGGCACAGGTCGGCGACGGCGGCTTCCTCGGCGAGGCGCAGCGGGTGGTACAGGGGTGCGAGCAGGGCGGAGATCCGTACCCGGATGGTGCGGGTGCGTCCGCCGACCGCGGCGGCGACGAGCAGCGGGTTGGAGATGTAGCCGTCGGGCGACTGGTGGTGCTCGCCGAAGGTGACGCGGGCGAAGCCGTGTTCGTCGGCCCAGGCGATCATGTCGAGCGCGGCGGCGTACACCTCTTGGCCGGTACGTCCGAAGGCCGCGGGGTGCCGCAGTTCGAAGTTGATGCACTTGACGGGCACGGGTTCACCTCGGGGGAGACGCGGCTGGATATCAGTCGACGAGTCGGGCCGGGAATCCGCCGGTCGCCACCGGACCCCAGCGGCGCGGCGTCACCCGGATGAGGGACTTGCCTTGCGTCGCCATCGCGGCGCGGTACTCGTCCCAGTCCGGGTGTTCGCCGGAAATGTTGCGGAAGTACTCGACGAGCGGTTCCACCGATTCGGGCACGTCGAGGACTTCCGCGTCTCCGTCGATCTGCACCCACGGGCCGTTCCATTCGTCGGACAGCACGACCACGCTCACCGCGGAATCCCGGCGCGCGTTGCGGGTCTTGGCGCGTTCCGGATAGGTGGACATGACGAGCCGCCCGGCGTCGTCCACCCCGCACGTGAGCGGCGACGCCTGCGGCGTGCCGTCGGCGCGCCGGGTGAGCAGCAGGGCCCGGTGCCGGGGCCGGACGAAGTCCAGGAGCCCGGCCAGGTCGACGGTGGTGTTGGTGGCGATGGGGCGGCTCATGCTCGGTATCGGCCTTCCGTTCCGGATCTGCCGCAGCGCGGGAGCGTGCGGCTCTTCTCCGGCACCCTAAGTCGGGCGCCGGGACCCGGCCGCGCGGCGCGGCCGGTCGCGGCCGTCAGCCGCCGTTGCCGGCTTGCTGCTGCTCGACGAACGGCGTGATCATCTTGTGGAGCGTGCCGCCGCCGTCGTGGCCGACGACCGCCATCGCGTCGGTCTCCATGACCTGGTTCCAGTCGCGCAGCAGCGTGGCGGGGGTCATGCCGCGGTCGAACAGGCCTTGGGTGGTGGTCATGACGACCCGGCTGACGTAGCCGGCGCCCGCGGCGAAGCACTCGCCGGTGACCGGGCAGTCCTCGTGCGCGAGCAGGCCGATGAGCGGGGTGAGGAACTCGGGCCGCATCCACGCGTTCAGCTCGTCGGAGGGCGGGATCGGGCCGAAGCCGCTGCCCGGGCGGGTCTTGGCGTACGGCGCGACCACGTTGACCTTGATGCCGAGCGGGGCGCCTTCGGTGGCCATCTGGCGGGTCATGCCGATGACGCCGGCCTTGGCGCCGCCGTACGCCGCGAACTCCGGGACTCCGGACCACGCCGAGCCGGAGCTGATGTTGACGACCCGGCCGTAGCCCTGCTCGGCCATGAGCCGCCAGGCCGGGCCGGTGACGTGGAAGATGCTCGCCAGCTGGGTGTCGAGCACCGGCCGGACCAGGTCCGGGGTGAGGTCGGCGAACGGGGCGCTGCGCACCACGCCGGCGTTGTTGACGACGATGTCGACGCGGCCGAACGCCTTGACGGCGGTCTCGACGATCGCGGCGCCGCCCTCGGCGGTGGCGATGCTGTCGGTGTTGGCGACCGCTTCGCCGCCGAGCGCCTCGATCTCCCGGACGACCTCCAACGCGGGGTTCTCCGCGGGCCGCTCGCCGGAGCCGTCGGTGTCGCTGATCGGCACGCCGAGGTCGTTGACCACGATCTTCGCTCCGGCGGCGGCGAGCGCGAGGGCGTAGGCACGCCCGAGATTGCGTCCGGCTCCGGTGACGACGGCGACCCGGCCGTCAAAGCGCAATGCGTCCACGCGACACCTCACAATTAATAGACTCAATCAAATATATAGCGGTCGGCAGGCGAGACTGCCAGCACCCCGCGCACACCCGCCGACGCCTCACGACCGCTCCGGCATTGACCGCCGATTCCCGTCGGTCGGCGAATAGGTCCTGGCAGCAGACCCCGTGGCCCGCTATGGTCATCCGCGATGACGACTTTCGACTACACCGGATCGGAGGTCTCGACCGCGCGAAGTGAGTGCTGATGCTCACCCGGACCGCGATCGGGAACCCCCGACTTGACCGCTGGCGGCAAGTGCGCGCTTTCGCCGTGCCGCCCACCATGATCGAAACCGCCACCGTGCGACGCCTGGCCGGCGACTGGGCCGGGGCCTGCGCGGGCGCGGGATTCGACGTCGATTTCCGCCTCGCCGCCGTGCGGCGTTCCCGGGGGCGCGGGTTCGAGGACCGCCTGCGCGACGATCTCCGGAACATGGCACCGGACTTGCTCCGCTGGCACATGCCGAGGACCGCCGACGACGGCTTGCTCCGGCCCGGGCTGACCATCGTCCTGGCCCGGTACGCCGACGACGGCGGGCCGGTGTCCCTGGTGGCCCGCACTCCCCCGGCCTGGGCCGGCGCCGGACAGCGCATCAGCCTGGCGCTGTGGGACGGAACCCCCTCCGGGCCGCCGCACCCGCACCCGCATCCCCATCCGCGCTTCCGCCTCGACCTGCACCGGCACCTGTGGGATGTCCGGCAGGCCGGAGAACTCCGGTTCCGCTCCGGGGCGGACGCGCTGCTCGGGGACGATCCCCCGGGAACGCCGGGCGAGTTGCCCGATGCCCATGCGGCCGGGCGCTGGCCGGACGAAGCACGCATCCTGCGTGCCGCCGCCGGCCTGGCCCCCGGTCCGGTCGCGGTGCGCCTCGGCAGCCGCTGCCGGATGATCGTGCACCCCACGGGCGACGGCACTCCGGAGCCGCGGATCGTCGCGGCCCCGCTCGACGCCGCCGCCCTGGCCCTGCCGGTGCTGCCGGACGCCGCCACTTGGGTACCGCCCGATGTCGAACTGCTGCGCGCCGGGCTCGTCGACGCCGACGACCTGCATCCGCTGGTCGCCGCCGCGCTCGTCCCCGACCACACCCCCGCGGACCGCACCGCGTCCGTACCGCAGCCCGGCGCCCCGGTGGTGCTCGACTGCAACGGCGCCCGGCACCGTATCGGGCTGGTCGACGGCGTGCTGACCGCACTGGACCACGACCCGGACACCATCCGCCGCGAGGAACTCCTGGCCGCGCTCGGCGGTCCGCCGCTCCCGTGCCTGCGGGCGATCGACACGGCGCACCGCCGTCCGGACCGGCTGGCCGAAGTCCGCGCCCGGCTCGACCACGGCGACGTCGCCGGGGCTCTGGTCGTCGTGGAAACCCTGCTCGGGCCCGAAGCGGTGCTGCGCGACGGACCGTTGCGGGACGCGCTGCAGGCGGCGGTGGACGGGCGGGTCGCCTACGGCCTGTACCGGTCGGGGCTCCTGCCGCGCGGCCGACGGAACCCGCACCACGTCGCGGGGCACGGCGGCCCACGGCGCATCCGCCGCAACCGGACGCTGTTGCGCCGCACCTAGTTCCGCACCCAGTTCCGCACCTGAGCCGATCCGGCCCACGGCCGGCGGCCTCGGAAGCGTCGGGCCCGTCCGGCGCGCCCTCACCGCTCCTGCGACCTCCCAAGGTGATGACTCATGACCGCATTCCCTCTGCTCCACGACCCCGCGACCACCGCCGCATCCCCGCTGGACACCGCCGGCGACCTCCTCTCCCTCCTCCGCGCCACGGACACCGAACCCCGCCCCGACCTGCAACTCGAAGCCCTCATGCTCGCGGTCGCCGCCGACCTGCCGGTGCTGCTGTGGGGCGAACCGGGCATCGGCAAGACCGCGGCGCTCACCCAGCTCGCCGAAACCCTGGACCTGCCGCTGACCACGGTGATCGCGAGCGTGCACGAGCCTTCGGACTTCTCCGGGCTGCCGATCGTCGGCGACGATCCCGCCCGGAACGGCGTGCCGATGGCGCCGCCGGACTGGGCGGTACGCCTCGTCGAGGCCGGCCACGGCCTGCTCTTCCTCGACGAACTGTCCACCGCGCCGCCCGCCGTGCAGGCGGCACTGCTCCGGCTGGTCCTCGAACGCCGCGTCGGGTCCGTGCAACTCCCGCCCGGCGTCCGGATCGTCGCCGCCGCCAACCCGCAGTCGTCGGCGGCCGACGGCTGGGAGCTGAGCCCGCCGCTCGCGAACCGGTTCGTGCACCTCCCGTGGGTCCACGACCACGATGTCGTCATCCGCGGCCTCGGCGGCACCTGGCCGCGGGCCACGCTGCCCCGACTCGACCCGGAACGCCTGGTGTCCGCCGTCGACTTCGCCCGCCGGGCGGTCTGCGGGCTGCTCGAAGTACGCCCGACGCTCGTCCACCGGCTGCCCAGCGGCGAAGTCCGCCGCGGCGGCGCCTGGCCGTCGCCGCGCACCTGGGAGATGACGCTGCGCCTGATCGCCTTCGCGACCGCCGCCGGCTCCTCACGCGACGTGCTGTCGCTGCTGGTCCGCGGCACCGTCGGCGACGGGCCGGGCCTCGAACTGCTGGCGAGCATGGACCGCATGGACCTGCCCGACCCCGAAGCGCTGCTCGCCGACCCGACCGCGATCCCGCTTCCGGAGCGCGGCGACCGCCGCCAGGCCTGCCTGGACGGGGTCGTGCAGGCCGTCCGCAACAAGCCCGACAAGGCGCGATGGGAAGCCGCGTGGGCCGTGCTCGCCCATGCCGTCGAAACCGGGCCGCCGGATGTGGTGGTCGTGCCCGCGACCACCCTCGCCGCGCTGCGCCGCGACGGCTGGGAGATCCCGGTGACGATCGACAAGCTCGCCGGAGCCGTCGCGCTCTCCCGCGGCGCCGACCGTGCCGCCGCCCGGACCGCGGCAGGTGCGCGATGAGCGAGCGCACCGCCGTCGCGGCGTACGCGCCCGGCGCGCTGGACACCGACAAGCTGTACACGGCGCGGCTGCACGCCGTCCGGGCCCGGCCCTACCTGGCGACCGCGCTGTTCGCGCTGCACGTCGTCGAGTCGCGGACGGTGCCGACCATGGCCGTGGACGCGCACTGGCGCTGCTACGCCTCGCCGGCGTTCGTCGCGCAGACCCCGGTCGAGGACCTGGCCGCGATCTGGGTGCACGAGGTGTCCCATCTGCTGCGCGACCACCACGCCCGGAGCGACCGGGTCGCGCGGGAGCGCGGCCTGACCGGCGCCGGGGAGCGGCTCCGGATGAACATCGCCGCGGACTTCGAGATCAACGACGACGTGTTCGGCGACGGGCTGGTCACCCCGCACGGCGCCGTCCAGCCGAGCATGCTGGGTCTGGACGACGGGCTGCTGATGGAGGACTACCTGCGGCAGTTCCGCCTCGGGCGCGGGACCGAAGGCATGGTGTGGCTCGACTGCGGCAGCGGCTCCGACGGGTGCGAACGGGAGTGGGACCTCGGCCCGGGCGGCGCACACGGGCTCACCGCGCAGGAACGCGACGGGGTGCGGTTCCGGGTCGCCGAGGCCATCCGGGGCCACCCGGGCAGCAGGGCCGGGAAATGGCGGCGGTGGGCCGAGGACGTGTTCCATCCGCCGCAGCCCTGGCGGCGGCTGCTCGGCGCCGCGGTGCGTTCCGCGACGGCGGGAGCCGGAGGCGGCGGGGACTACACGTTCGCGCGCCCGGCCCGGCGGTCCGCTGCGGTGCCCGGCGCGGTGCTGCCGAGCCTGCGGCGCCAACCGCCGCGCGTGTGCGTGATCGTGGACACGTCGGCTTCCGTCACCGACCTCGAACTGGGCAGCGCGCTCCTCGAAGTCGCGGCCATCGCCCAAGCGGTCGGCGGCCGCCGGGACTTGGTGTCCGTGCTGTCGTGCGACGGAGCCGCAAGCCGGGTGACACCGATCTGCCGCTCCGAGGGGATAGCGCTGATCGGCGGCGGCGGCACCGATTTGCGGGCCGGCTTCGCCCGTGCGCTGCGGTCCCGGCCGAAGCCCGACGTCGTGGTGGTGCTGACCGACGGGCAGACGCCGTGGCCCTCCGCCAAACCGGCGTGCCGCACGGTGATCGGCTTGTTCGGGCGGCCGCGCACGCCGTCGTGGAACGAGGACGATGCCGAGTACGTGCCGGACAAACCGCCGGAGTGGGCCCGGGTCGTCGAAATCGGCTGACCCGCACCGGCATATGCCGCGTTCCCTGCGCCGAACGCGTGAAGCCGGTCCCCCGGAAGGGGCAACCGGTCTGGTGGCGCGCCCCGGTGCTTGGCCAGGGTGGAGGGCGCGCGGCCGGGAACCCCCGCTCCGCGGCCTGCACCCCGGCCGCGCGGCAGACGACGGTGCGCGCGATACCCCCACGTCGGGCGCACGGAAAGGGGTGCCCTGCGTTGAGCGACGAGATCTCCTACGTGCGAATCCACCCGGCCATCGGCATCGCCCGGGTCGGCAACAGCACGCTGGCCGACGGCTGGTTCTACGGTCCCGAGACACCCGACCCCGAGCCGACGAAACCCGGCTCGCACAAGGACAAGACCGGGGCGGTCAAACGCCAGGCCGCCCGCTTCCGCCTGTACGGCTACCGGGCCGACGGCACCGTGGTGCGCGAACTCACCACCGCCGACACCTCGGTGCGCATCGAGTGGGGTGTGCACGTCGCCAACCGCAAAGCGGCCTGGTACGAGTTCAACCTCGCGTTCGACATCCCCGACATGGCCGGGCACTCCTCGGTACGCCGCAACAAGGGCGTGGACCGCGCCAAGCTGACCATCGACCCGGGCCGCAAGGTCCTGGACGCGGCGTCGCGGTCGAGCGTCGAGTTCTCCGGCGGCAGCTTCATGGGCGTCTCGGTGCCGCTCGGTTCGATGCACACCGACGAGGCGGGACGGCTCGTGGTGCTCGGCGGGCACGGCACATCGGCGTCGCCTTCGGGTGTGCCGCCGACGTCGTACGGCAACAACGACGGCTGGTACGACGACACGTCGGACGGCCCGGTGACCGCGGCCGTCTCGATCGGCGGCAAAGCCGTCCGCGTCGAGCCCGCGTGGGTGGTCGTCGCACCGCCGAACTACGCGCCGGACATCAAGACCGTGCGCACGCTGCACGACCTCCTGTACGACGTCTTCCTCGGCACCGGGCAGCTCTCCGCCCCGCCGAAGGTGTCGTTCGCCCGCGACATCGAGCCGATCCTGCGGCGCTTCGTCGACCTCCAGTGGGTGAACGCGGGCTTCGCGGCGCACTTCGGCTTCGGCGGACCGGAGGAGTTCACCGCACCGGAGATGATGCGGCGGCTCGGCAGCACCTCCGTCACGTACCTCGAACTGCGCCGCCAGGTCTACCTGATGATGCGCAACCACGACCGGGACGGCCTGTCCCCGCTGCCGTGGCCGTGGATCTACGGCGACGCCATGGCGAGCAAGCCCAAGTCGCCTCTGCAGTACATGACGCTGTCCGACACGCAGATCGCCATGCTGCGCAAGTGGGCCGAGGGCGACTTCGACACCGCGCCGTGGCCGGGCTTCCCGCGGCGTCTGGAGGACGCGCCGGTGCCCGACCAGCCCGGCCTGCTCGACCGCGCGGCCCTCGACTTCTGCCTCGCGGACGCGTTCCACCCGGGCTGCGAGGTGACCTGGCCGATCCGGCACGCGACCATGTACGCCGCCCCGTTCCGCATCCTGCCGCGCCCGGAAGGGCAGACGGAGCCGGACTACGGCGAGGAGCTGACCCCGGAGAAGGTCCTGGCCGCCGACGGGCCGCTGCATGCGCAGGGCCCCGGTGACCTGACCCGGTGGATGGCCATCCCGTGGCAGACGGACACCGCGAGCTGCCGCTCCGGGTACGAGTCGCAGGCGGGGCTGGCCGCGCCCTACGACCCGTACATGCCGACGTTCTGGCCCGCGCGCGTGCCCAACCATGTGCTGACCGCCGACGACTTCGCGATCGTCAACAAGGGCGGTCCGGTGACCGACGCCGTCCCGGACTCGCGCGAGGCGGCGTTCGCCCGGCGGGCGACGTGGCTGCGCGGCCTGCACGGCACGTACCCCGAACAGCTCGCGCAGGCCGTGAAGTCGTGGCACAAGTTCGGCATCGTCGAGATCCACGACTACACCGTCGGCGACGGCCGCTTCCCGAAGCACATCCAGGTCGAATCGACGCCGGGCTTCGACCTGACCGGGGTGTCGCCGCACCGCAACATGCTGACCCTGCACGTGCCGCAGTCCGCGGCCGCGGACGCCGGAGTGATGCAGTCGGTGCTGTCCGCGGCGGCCGACGTCACCGAGTTCGAGGGCGACGAGATCACGGTGGGCTACATCGACAAGCTCGACCCGCTCGGCGAGGAACGCGCCAACGGCAAGCCCCCGGCGGGGGCGGGAGGCGGCGGGTCGGCCTCGTGACGGAACGCGACGCATACGACGTCGTGGTGGCGGGCGGCGGCCCGGCGGGAGCGGCCGCCGCCCTCGCCCTGGCCGCCGCCGGGCGCAGCGTGCTGCTCGCGCACTCCGGCGGCGGCCCGGCGGCCGTGGGCGAGGCGCTGCCCGCGGCGGCCCGGCCGCTGCTGCGCGACCTGGGCGCGGAGAGCGTCCTCCGCGACGAAGGACACGTGCCGTGCCAGGCGAACCAGTCGGTGTGGGGCTCTCCGGAGCTTGCGTCGGCGGACGCGATCTTCGACCCGCACGGGCACGGCTGGCACATCGACCGCCCCGCGTTCGACCACGCGCTGCGCACGGTTGCCGCGGAGCGCGGGACCGACGTGGTCCAGCGGCGCGTGATGCCGTCCGCGGCGCGCCGCACCGAGGACGGCTGGACGGTCCCGGTGTGCGGGACGGACGGCGGCCGGGACGTCCGCTGCCGGTGGATCGTCGACGCGACGGGCCGCCCGGCGGCGTTCGCCGTCGCGGCGGGCGCCCGGCGGCGCGGCTTCGACCGGCTGATCGCCGTCCATCTCACCCTCGACGCGGGCGATCCGGCGGCCGAGGACGCGTCGACGCTGGTCGAGGCGACGCCGGACGGGTGGTGGTACACGGCGCTTCTGCCGCGCGGCCGGCGTCTCCTGGTCCGCTACACGGACACCGACCTGGCCACCGCCTGCGAACTCGCCGCCCCCGACGCGTTCCGCGCCCGCCTCGCCTCGGCACCGCACACGGCGGCGCGGGTGGCCGAGCATCCGTTCCCGCCCGAGCTGCGCCCGCGGCGCGCCCCGGCGCACACGGCGTTCCTCGACCGGCCGTGCGGGGAGGGGTGGGTCGCGGTGGGAGACGCGGCCGCGGCCTACGACCCGCTGTCGTCGCAAGGGATCCTGACCGCGCTGTACACCGGCCTGCGCGCGGGCCGCGCGGTCGACGCGGCGCTGTCGGGCGACGCGGCGGCGGGCGACCGGTATGCGGAGGACGTGCGGACGGTGACGATGGCGTACTTGCGCAACCGCCTGGCGTACTACCGGGCGGAAACTCGCTGGGCGGACCGGCCGTTCTGGCAGCGGAGGCAGGGCGGCGGGGCGGATGTGGGGCCGGGGCTCGGGTCCGAGGCCGGGTCCGACGCCGCGTCCGAAGCCGGTTCCGCGGCCGGGTCCGCGGCCGGTTCTGGGGCCGGTGCCGAGGCCGGGTCCGAAGCCGGGTCCCACACCGGCGCCGACCTCGGTGCCGATGCCGGGGCGGACGTCCGTCCGGTTACGTCCGCGGAAGCGTGAGCGTCGCGGTGCCGGTGACGTGCGGGCCGAGGTTGTTGTCGGCGCGGAGTTCGACGGCGACGACGTACTCGTCGCCGGCTTCCTCGACGCCGGTGACCGATCCGGTGAACACGAGCGTCGATCCCGGGAACGACGGCACGCCCAGCCGGATCGCGAGGCTCTTGACCGCGGCCTCGGGGCCGGCCCAGTCGGTGAGGTAGCGGCTGCAGTAAGCGGTGTCCGACAGGATGTTCATGAAGATGTCGGGTGAACCGTGCGCTTGGGCGTAGTCGCGGTCGTGGTGCACCGGCATGAAGTCGCGGGTGGCGATGGCCCCGGCGGCGACCAGGGTGGCGGTGACGTCGACGCGGAGTTCGGGGAGCGGGGCGCCGACGGCGATCTTGCCGTCGGGCGCGGGCGCCGCGGTCGTCGGCTCGGGTTCCGCCCGCGCCGTTTCCGGGGCATCCGCCGTGGCGCCATCAGCTTTGGCGTCCGCGCGGGTTTCCGCCTTCGCCGCGGCCGGGGCGGCGGCCAACGGACGGAATTTGAAGATGCGGAACCGCTGGACGGCCACCGCCTCACCGGCGTCGTCGACGTACGTGGCGATCCACGTGATGAAGCGGCCGACGCCCATCCGGGTGGTCTTCTCCGCCGAGATGGACTCGAAGACCGTGGTGACGGACAGCGTTTCGCCGAGTTCGAGGTAGCGGTGGATCTCGTACTCGGAATTGGAGGCCAGCGTGCCGACGAACCCGGCGCGGTCGAGGACGGCGAGCGGCGATTCCCCGGTGGACTCGGTGGGGGCGCCGCCGCGTTCGGCGATGCCGACGAGCTGCGGCGTCGGGAACGTCCAGGTCTGGAGCATCAGCGGGGGCGCGACGATCGTGCCGAAACGGGACTTCGCGGCGTACTCGGGGTCGGTGTAGACCGGGTTCCCGTCCCCGAACGCGGCGGCCCAGTGGCGGATCATCGGCTGGTTCACCGGATCGGGTGCCACCGTCGGGCTGCCCGAGCCGACCGGCTTGCCGACGAACGACGCCAGCACTGCATCGAGTTCCGCGGTGTCCATGCCACTCCCCCACGACGCTTCCGAAACGTGTTTTCGACACGTATGGAAACGGTGCGGCGAAAGGATGTCAATCATCGAGCGATCACGAGGCGGTCTTCCGTGGGTCGATTCACCGGTCGACTCGCCGGTCGTTTCGGCCCGTTGCGCCTCAGGGCCGGTCGCGCGAAACAGCCCCTCCCTCGCTCCGGCGCGCCACGGCCGCCGTCGCCAGCACACCGCCCACCACCAAGGGCGAGGCACTCCAACGCAGCACCAGCGGGGCTTCCATGGCCACCAGCAGCCGATCGGCGACGACCATGACGACCAGCGCGGCAATCAACGCCCACCACGGCATCGCCCTACGCGACTGCCGCACCCGCCGCACCACCGTTCGATGCCGCCCTGCCACGCCGCCGCCTTCCCCACCGCACCCGAGCCGGAATCCACATGATCGCATGATCCGACCGCCACACCGGACCACCCGGCCGCCGAATCGCCAAAGCACTCAATCACCGCCCACGCGGCCGCCGACGATCCTGCCGCCCCGGCTTGACGCGAAGCGAATACCTACCGTCTACTCGGTTTTCACCAACACCGCCGCGTCACAACCGGGAGAGCCCATGTCCTTCCCCGAAGGTTTCCTGTGGGGGACGGCCACCGCCGCCCACCAGGTCGAAGGCAACAACGTCGCCAGCGACTTCTGGGTCCTCGAGAACATGCCCGGCACGTTCTTCGCCGAGCCGAGCGGGGACGCGTGCGACCACTACCGGCTCTACCGGGACGACATCGCCCTGCTCAAGGAACTCGGCTTCACGTCCTACCGCTTCTCGATCGAGTGGGCGCGCGTCGAGCCGGAGGACGGCCGCTTCTCCGCCGCGGCGATCGCGCACTACCGCGACGTCCTGGAGGCCTGCCGCGAGTTCGGCATCACCCCGATGGTGACGCTCCACCACTTCACCAGCCCGCGCTGGCTGATCAAGCTGGGCGGCTGGGAGTACAAGGAGACACCCGAACGGTTCGCCGCGTACTGCCGCCGGGTCATGACCGACCTGGGCGACCTCATCCCCTACGTCTGCACCATCAACGAGGCCAACATCGCCCCGCTGATCCGCAGCATGATGCCGCAACCGCACCCGCGGGCCGACCGGACAGCGGACGCGCAGGCGCCCGTCGGAGTCGGCAACGCGTTGACCGACATGCTCGGCCCGGGCCTGCAAGCAGGCGCAGACGCCCTCGGCACAACCCTCGACAAGATGAACATCTTCTTGTTCACCACCAGCGACACCGGCATCGACATCGTCAAGCGCGCCCACGCCGCCGCCCGCGAAGCGATCCGCGAGGTCAGTCCGCACGCCCGAGTCGGCCTCACCCTGGCCCTCAACGACTACCAGCCGCTCCCGGGCAGCGAAGCAGCCGCCGACGCCATGTGGAACGCCACATCGAGGATTTCCTCCCGGCCATGGCCGGCGACGACTACCTCGGCGTCCAGAACTACACCCGCACGATCGTCGGCCCGAACGGCATGCAGCCCCACCCCGAGGACGCGGAACTCACCCAGATGGGCTACGAGTTCTACCCCCAGGCCTTGGAAGGCGTCCTCCGCCGCGCAGCCGCCCTCGGCTTCCCCCTCGTCGTCACCGAGAACGGCCTGGCCACCGACGACGACACCCGCCGCGCCGAGTTCGTCCGCACCGCGCTCGAAGGCGTCGAACGCTGCCTCGCCGACGGTATCGACGTCCGCGGCTACTACTACTGGTCCGCCCTCGACAACTTCGAGTGGATGTTCGGCTACCGCCCCACCTTCGGCGTGATCGCGGTGGACCGCACCACGCAGCGCCGCGAGGCCAAGGCGAGTGCCCGCTACCTGGGCACGGTGGCCCGGCGCAACGCGCTCTCCTGACGGACGCTTTCGCGCCCCGCCGCACGCCGGCTCCCAGCCGCGCTCCGCTGCCCGGAGCGCGGCCTACCATCGTGGCCATGGAGATCACCGAGCCCGCCACGCCGGACGGCCGCGACGCGCAACAGTGGCGCGTCCAATTCGACGCCGACGTCGCGTTCGCCAACGGCGGCGGATTGCAGGCTCAGGAGTTCCGCCTTGACGCGCCCGGTCCGGACCTAGGTACCGACGACATCGCCGCCTTGTTCGTACGCCATCTCGGCCTGCTCATGGTCGGCAGCGTGCGGATCGGCAACGTGCGGATGCTGCGCGAGCCGCACAAGGGCGGCCGCGGTGTCGCCGCGTCGCCCCGGGCCACAACCCGGATCGTCGAGCTGAGCCACCCGATCCGGCACGGCATGGTCACCTATCCGGGTCTGCCCGGGCCCGACATCACCGACCACCTGTCGCGCGAAGCGTCCCGCGCCCACTACGGGCCCGGCACCGAGTTCCACATCGGGCGCATCTCGATGGTCGCGAACACCGGCACCTACCTCGACAGCCCGTTCCACCGCTTCGACGACGGCGCGGACCTGGCCGCTCTCCCCCTCGACGGACTGGTCGACCTCGACGGCCTGGTGATCCGCACGCTAGGCGCGGACACTCCCGCCGTCGACCGCAACACCCTGCTGCCGTACGACGTCACCGGCCGCGCCGTCCTGATCCACACCGACTGGGCCCGCCACTGGGGCACCGACGCCTACGGCGCGGGCGGCCACCCCCACCTCACCGCCGAAGCCGCCGCCTGGCTCGCCGACCAACGCCCCGCCCTCGTCGGCATCGACTCCGTGAACATCGACGACACCGCAGCCCCGACCCGCCCGGCCCACACCACCCTCCTGGCCGCGGGCATCCCCATCGTCGAACACCTGCGCGGCCTCGAACAGCTGCCGCCGACCGACTTCCGCTTCCACGCCGCACCACCCGCAGTGGAAGGCATGGGCACTTTCACCGTCCGCACCTACGCGGTACTACCCGAGCCAGGCACAGCCGACTAACCAACCCGACAAACTGTCGGCCCCTCAGCAGGGGTTGCAACGCGGAATAGCCGCCGACCCTGGGGAGCCGGGGCGGCCGCTCGTGCCGTCGAGAGCAGGGCGGCGGACTCAGTTGGTGATCGCGTCGATGCCTGCCTGTGCGAACATTTCGTCCGTCAGGCCGCTCGGGGCACCCGCGACGCCGATGCCGGCGATCGGCGAGCCCTCGTACTGGATCGGCAGGCCGCCGGCCAGGAACAGGGTGCCCGGGATGTCCGCCAGCGTCGGCTGCTGCTCCAGGCGGTCGACGAGCACCGACGTGGGGGCGTTGAACGACGCCGCGGTGTAGGCCTTGCGCTGTGCCGATTCGAACGTGTGCGGGCCGGAGCCGTCGCCGCGGAGCATCACGATCGGGTTGCCGCTGCGGTCCACGACCGCAACGCTGACGTGCTGCCCGGCCGCTTCCGCGGCGGCGAGTGCCGCGCGGGCCGCGGTGTTCGCGGCATCCTCCGTGAGGTGCGACGTCTGCACGATGCCGTCGGCTGGGATCCCCCCGTCCTCCGGGGCCGAGCAGCCGTGCATGCCGTGCGTGCACGTCCCGCCGAGCGCCTGCCCTGGGGCGGCGATGCCGAGGCCGACCGCCACCAGCGTGCCGCAGAGGGCGACACGCGTACGCAGCAACCACGTTCTTCTCACGCAAACTCCCAGGCCCGGCACGGTGACGGCCGCGTTCCGGCCGTCCGGTGCGACCATGGGATCATCCGCCGCCGACGGCCTCCGGGCAGCGACACGGCCGGTTGGGCCGGACGGACCAGGCGTCACCCGGCAGCCGAGGCACCGTGCCCGGCCGCCGCGGCACTCACAGCAGATTCGCCGGATTCCCCTCCGGCCCCGGGATTCCCGTCGGTGCGCCGGTCGGTGCCGACGACAGTTGCTGTTCCGCCCAGATCGTCTTGCCGTCTTGGGTGTACCGCGTCCCCCACCGCTGGGTGAACTGCGCAACGAGGAAGAGTCCGCGGCCGCCTTCGTCGGTCGTCCGCGCGTGGCGGAGCCGCGGTGCCGTGCTGGTCGTGTCGGAGACCTCGCAGATCAGCGTGTCGTCGCGGATCAGCCGGATCCGGATCGGCCCGCGGGCGTAGCGGATGGCGTTGGTGACCAGCTCGCTGATGACCAGCTCCGTGGTGAACGCCGCGTCGTCGAGCCCCCACACGGTCAGCTGCCGGTTGGTGTGGTTCCGGGCCTCGGCGACGACGGCCGGGTCGGCGGGCAGTTCCCAGGTCACCACCCGCGACGTGTCCAGAACCCGCGTCCGGGCCACCAGCAGCGCCACGTCGTCTTCCGGCGGATGCACCGGGACCGTGTCGAGGACCGATTTGGTGATGTCGTCCAACGGCCGCCCCGGGTCGGCCAACGCCACCCGCAGCCGCTCCAGCCCGGACTCGATGTCCCGGTCCCGGTCCGCCACCAAGCCGTCGGTGTACAGCACGATGAGGCTTCCGGCCGGCAGATCGAACTCGGCGGATTCGAAAGGCAGTCCGCCCAGCCCGAGCGGCGGCCCGGCGGGCAGGTCCGGGAAGGTCACGTCGCCGTCGGGCAGCACCACCGCGGGTGGCGGATGCCCCGCGCGGGCCATGCTGCACTGCCGGCTGACCGGGTCGTAGACGGCGTACAGGCAGCTCGCGCCGAGCGCCGTGGTGTCGACGCCGTCGTACCCGGTGTCCTCCTCGTCCACGAAGCGGATGACCAGGTCGTCCAAGTGCGCGAGGAGTTCGTCGGGTGCCATGTCGAGGTCGGCGAGCGTGTGCACGGAGGCCCGCAGGCGGCCCATGGTGGCCGCGGCGTGCGCGCCGTGCCCGGCGACGTCGCCGATGACCAGGGCGACGCGTGCGCCGGACAGCGGGATCACGTCGAACCAGTCGCCGCCCACGCCCGCCCGTGGGTCGGCCGGCATGTAGTGGCTGGTGACGTCGACGGCGGGCTGCTTCGGCAGCGCGTGCGGCAGCAGGCTCCGCTGCAAGGCCAGCGCCGCGGCGTGCTCCCGGGTGAAGCGGCGCGCGTTGTCGATTGCCACCGCCGCGCGGGACACGAACTCCTCGGCCAGGATCAGGTCGTCGCCCTCGAACGGGTCGGGGGTGGCGCGCCGGAAGAAGTGCGCCACGCCGAGGGTGATGCCGCGGGCCCGGATCGGGATGACCATGAGCGAGTGCATGCCGAGGTCCCGGGCGCGGGCCGCGGCCGGGGGGTCGGCGGCCAGCCAGGAGACGGTTTCCGGGTCGAGGACGGGTTCGAGGACCGCGCGGCCGTCGACGAGGCTCCGTTCGGCGGGCGATCCCGGCGCGATCGGTGCGGTCTCGCCGGTGGCGGAAGTGGATTCGGCGAGTCCGCCGTCGGTGGAGCGCTGCCCGATGCGGCGCAGTGTGACGCTGCCGCGGAGCGGGCCGGGGGCGGGTTCGGCGCCGCGGAGGATGGTGTCGAGGAGGTCGACGGCGGCGAAGTCGGCGAGGGCGGGGACGGCGGCGTCGGCGAGTTCCTGCGCGGTGGCGGCGACGTCGAGGGTGGTGCCGATGCGGGCGCCGGCGTCGGAGAGCAGGGCGAGGCGGTGGCGGGCGTTCCAGCGGTCGGTGACGTCGATGACGAGGTAGCAGACGCCGAGGACCGCGCCGGTTTGGTCTTCGAGGCGGAAGAACGAGGTGGAGTAGGCGTGTTCGTGTTCCGGGTCGGCGGCGGTGCGGCCCCGGTACTCGTGGTCGATGAGGGGCGTTCCGGTGTCGAGCACGTTGCGCATGTACGTCTCGAGCTGCCGGGCGGGCAGGCCGGGCAGCACGTCGCTGAGGCGCTTGCCGAGGCGTTGTTCGCGGGGGATGCCGCCGTTGCGTTCGAGGGTGTCGTTGAGCCAGACGCAGCGCAGTTCGGTGTCGACGATCGCGATGCCGATGGGGGCTTGGCGGAGCATGTGGCGCAGCCACGCCGGGTCGGATCCGGTGTCGCCGGCGTTGGGATCCCACGGATACGGGCCGGTCATAGCGTGCCCTCTTCCCGTCCGGGAGGCCGGTCGGGCCCTTCGGGGGACCCGCCGAGGTGCTTTCCGGGGTGCTTTCCAGGGTGCTTTCCGGGAGTCCAGCGGGCCACGAGCAGCGCGACGTCGTCGGCGCGGCTGGTGAGCCGCCCGGCGTCGTGCAGCAGGCGGTCGGCGATTTCCGTGGGCGTGCCGGCGGGTGCGGTGTGCAGGGAGCGGCGCAGCATGCAGATGCCGTCGTCGATGTCGGTGCCGGGTTCTTCGACGAGGCCGTCGGTGTAGAGGAGCAGGAGGTCGTGCGGGTCGAGGCGGAAGGGCGTAACGGGGTAGACGGTGTCGCGGTCGACGCCGAGGAGGAGGCCGCCGTGGGTTTCGATGACGGTGCTGGTGCCGTCGGGGCCGGCCCGGATGGGCGGGGGGTGTCCGGCGCGGACGATGTCGCCGCGGCCGGTGTGCGGGTCGAGGCGGATGTAGCAGCAGCTGGCGGTGAGGCCGGGGTCGAGGTCGTTGAGGAGCCGATTGGTGTGCCAGACGACGCCGCCGGGGGTCTGCCCGCCGGTGGTGAAGGCGCGGACGGCGCTGCGGAGTTGGCCCATGGTGGCGGCGGCGGCGACGCTGTGGCCTTCGACGTCGCCGATGACGAGGGCGACGGTGGAGCCGGTTTCGATGACGTCGTACCAGTCGCCGCCGATCTCCATGCCTGAGGTGCCGGGCAGGTAGCGGGCGGCGATGTCGAGGTTGGGGAGGGTGGGCAGGCGGTGCGGCAGCAGGGCGTGCTGGAGGCCGCGGGCGAGGGTGAATTCGGCGTCGTAGAGGCGGGCCCGTTCGAGGGCTTGGGCGATGAGGCCGCTCAGTGCGGTGAGGACGGAGCGTTCTTCGGGGGTGAAGACGTGCGGGTCGCGGAAGCCGAGGATGCAGGTGCCGACGGGCCGGTCGGAGGCGATGAGCGGGAGGAACGCCCAGGAACTCATCTCGTCGACGAGGACGTCGGGGTAGGCGGCGACGAGTTCGGCGAGGGATTCCATGAAGATCGGGGTGCCGCGGGTGAGGGCGTCGACGCCGGGGAGGCGGCTGTCGAGGGAGACGCCTTCGAAGGGGTCGAGGAAGCCGTCCGGATAGCCGGTCTGGCGGGCCAGGTGGAAGCGCTGGTCGCGGACGATGTAGATGGCGAGTTCCTGGCCGCCGAAGGCGGGGAGCATCTGGTCGGTGACGACGTCGCAGACTTCGCTGACGCTGACGGCTTCGGTGAGCGCGCCCGCCATGGCGAGGACGTGGTAGATCGCACCGAGCCGGGGCGGTGCCGCGGTGGACGGCGGCCGGGGCACGACGGCGGGGTGCGGGCCGGGGGCGTCGGGGTCGGCGGGCGCGACCGTGCCGGTGAGGCCGTACGGGTCGGGGTAGAGCGTGAATTCGAGCCGGTCGCCGTGCGGGGTGGTGGTGAGGAACGAGCCGGGCTGCTGGGACAGCATGGCGGCGCGGTAGCGGTCCTCGTAGACGGGGTCGGCGAGCCACGGCAGGGCTTCCCAGGGGGTGCGGCCGAGGACGTCGTCGAGGCGGACGCGCAGCATGCTCTGCAAGCGCCGGTTGGCGTAGGTGATGCGGCCGTCCGGGGCGAGGGAGAAGACGCCTTCGCGCAGGCGTTCGACGGCTTCCGCGGCGGCGGCGCTGGTGCCGAGGTCGAGGATGGCGCCGACGAGGTGCCGTCCGGTGGCGCGGGGGTGGTCGTCCGGTATTCGGCCCCACCATTCGAGGATGCGGCGGGCGCCGCCGACGGCGTGGACCTGCATGCGCCAGGCGAGGACGTGGCCGGTGTCGACGGCGCGGCGGGCGGCGTTGCGGAATTCCCGGCCGCCGCCGCTGATGACGCGGCCGGCGAGGGTTTCCGCCCGGTTGTCGAAATCGCGCGGGTCCATCCCGAAGAGCGCGCACACTTCGTCGTCGGCGCGGAAGTCGCCGGTGTCGACGTTCCAGTCGAACAGGCCGACGCGGTTGGGGGCGAGCGCCGCCGGGCCGAGCGGGGTGGGAGTGGCCGGGCCGTCGTAGGCGATGTCGTGGCCGACGGCGTAGCCGGCGAGGGCGTCGGTGAGGCGGACGGTCGCGGCGCGGAGCCGGCGGCTGCGCGGCACGGAAAGGCCCTCGGCGGGGGTCGCGGGCCACAGGACGCACAGGACGCCGAGGATGTCGGGCCCGGAGCGGAGCGGGATGTTGGCGGAGCCGAAGGCGTACGGCATGCCGATGGCGAGCTGCGGGAAACGCCGCATCGTTTCTCCGCCGTCGGCGAGGAACACGGTGCGACCGTTGCGGTAGGCCGCGGCGGTGGGCAGCGGGCTGGTGACCGAGATGCGCCGCCACGGGTCGAGCAGCGAGACGGCGAGTCCGGCGATTTTGGCGAGGACGAGGGAGCGGCCGTCATGCGACCGCAGGTAGACCACGCCGCCGTAGGCGTCGGACGCGTACACGGCCTCGCTGAGGCCCTCGGACAGGATCGTGTCGAGTTCGTCGACGAGCCCCCCGGGTTGGGCGGCCTCGGGCGCTTCCGGCACACGCGCGCCCGCGGCGTCCGGCCGGGGCTTGGTCCCGGTCATCGGAGCCTCCCGCACGTCGGCCCGTGCCGCTGCGGAACACGGCACGGGGACGCGGATGCTGCTCGCGCGCACATACTTCGGGAGTACGCCCCGCGGGGGGTGATGTCAACTTGACGAACCCGCCGAAGCCGCCGCGGCACGGCCGGTGACCTGCGGAGATCCCTCGGACGGGGTGGGGCGGCGGATCGGCCGGAGCGTGCGGTGCAAGTTGGTGCGCATCGTCGTCGCGGCGTCGAGGACGTAGTTCTGCCGGACCTTCCACGGGCTGCGGTGCCCCTGCCGGGGGAAGGCGTCGATCGAGCGCCGGACGTAGCCGGACATCAGGTCGAGCAGGGGGCGTTCGTCGAGCGGGCCGGTGGGGCGGGGTTCGACGGCGGCGTAGCCGTGCCGGTCCAGATGGTTGAGGACCTTGCAGACCAGGCGCGACGTCAGGTCGGCGCGGAGCGTCCAGGAAGCGTTGGTGTAGCCGATGCACACCGCGAAGTTGGGCAGGCCGGTGAGCATGGCGCCCCGCCACACGAACTGCTTCGCCAGGTCGACCGCGGTGCCGTCGACGGTGGGGGCGATGCCGCCGAACGCGAGGAGGCGCAGCCCGGTCGCGGTCACGACGACGTCCGCGGGCAGGACGCGGCCGTCGGCCAGCTTGATCCCGTCGGGCACGAACGTGTCGATGCCGCCGGTGACGACGTCGGCGTTGCCGTCCCGCACCGCCCGGAAGAAGTCCGCGTCGGGCGCCGCGCACAGGCGCTGCTCCCACGGGTTGTAGGGCGGTGTGAAGTGCTCTTTGACGACCTGCTCGTCGCGCAGGATGCGGGTGTTGAACTTGGTGAACATCCGGCGCGCGGCCTGCGGGCTGCGGCGGCAGAACTGGTAGACGCCGATCATGAACAGGATGTTCTTGGTCCGCACGACCCGGTGCGCGGCCTGCGGCGGCAGGACGGCGCGGATCCGGTCGGCGATCGCGTCGCGCCCGGGGACGGCGCTGATCCACGTCGGGGTCCGCTGCAGCATCGTCACGCTCGCCGCCTCGCCGGCGAGCGACGGGACGAGGGTCACCGCGGTCGCGCCGCTGCCGATGACGACGACGCGCTTGCCCGCCCAGTCGAGGTCGTCGGGCCAGAACTGCGGGTGGACGACGGTGCCCTGGTAGGCGTCGAGGCCGCGGAACTCGGGGGTGTGGCCGTTCGCGTAGTCGTAGTAGCCCGCGCACGAGTACAGGAAGTCGCAGGTGAGCGTCTGCCGCTCGACCGTGCCGTCGTCACCGGTGCACTCCAGGTCGAGCGTCCAGCGCGCGTCGCGGGACGACCAGTCGGCGCCGACGACCTTCGTGCGGTAGCGGATGTTCTTGTCGATGCCGTACTCGGCGGCGGTTTCCCGGATGTAGCGCAGGATCGACGGCCCGTCGGCGATCGCCTTGGCCTCGGTCCACGGCCGGAACGGATAGCCGAGGGTGAACATGTCCGAGTCGGACCGGACGCCCGGGTAGCGGAACAGGTCCCAGGTGCCGCCCGACGCCTCGCGCGCTTCGAGAATCGCGTAGCTGCGGCCCGGGCACTCGGTCTGCAACCGGTAGGCGGCCCCGATGCCGGACAGGCCGGCGCCCACGATCACCACGTCCCGATGCGTCGTCTCGCGCCCGGTCGTCGTGCGCCCCGTCGTCGTACGGCCAGTCGTCATGCGCCCCAGTGTGGAGCCAAACCGGCCCCGATCTCACCCCCCTGTGGCACGGGTCATCCGCATGACGTGGCACAGGTCATCCACATCGCGCCTGTGATATGTACATCAGCACATACTCCACCGTCGCGAGGAGCATCCCGTGGACACTCCCCCTCCCCCGGCGTGCTGCGCGCCCGCACGCACCGCGGCGGCCCCGCTCGTCATGCCCGGCCCGCCCGGCACCGCCGCCGTGCCGCTCGCCCCCTCCCCCGCCGCCCGCTCGCTGGACACGACAGCGGACACGAAGCCCGACACGATGGTCGACCTGCCCGGCGGCGCGTTCCTCATGGGCTCGGACGACCCCGACGGGTTCCCGGACGACGGCGAAGGGCCGGTGCGCACGGTCACCGTCGACCCGTTCCGGATCGACACGCACGCCGTCTCCAACGACCGCTTCGCCGCCTTCGTCGCCGCCACCGGCTACCGCACCGAAGCCGAGCGCCTCGGCTGGTCCTACGTCTTCGCCGGGTTCCTGCCCGCCGCCCTGCGCCGCGGCGCACCCCGCCCGGAACGCACCCCGTGGTGGTGCGGCGTCGCCGGCGCCGCCTGGCACGCCCCCGAAGGCCCGGGCAGCGGCCTGGACGGACGCGGCGACCACCCGGTCGTCCACATCTCCTGGCACGACGCCGACGCCTACTGCCGCTGGGCCGGCAAGCGCCTGCCGACCGAGGCCGAGTGGGAGTACGCGGCCCGCGGCGGCCTGGCGCAAGCCCGGTACCCGTGGGGCGACGACCTCGACCCGGACGGCACGTACCGCTGCAACATCTGGCGCGGCAGCTTCCCGACCAAGAACACCGCCGCCGACGGCTACCGCGGCACCGCCCCCGTCGACGCCTTCGCACCCAACGGCTTCGGCCTCCACAACATGTCCGGCAACGTGTGGGAGTGGTGCTCCGACTGGTGGTCGACGGCGCACGAACCCGACGCGGTGAACCCGACGGGTCCGGCCGCCGGCCGCGACAAGGTCATCCGCGGCGGCTCGCACATGTGCCACGACTCGTACTGCACGCGCTACCGCGTCGGCGCGCGCACGGCGAACAGCCCGGACAGTTCGAGCGGGCACGCGGGGTTCCGCTGCGCGGCGGATGCGGCGTGAGTACCTGAGAACATAGCGAGTCGGCTGGTGCCGCGGGCCTGACGGTTGCCTGCCTCTCGCCGCGGTCCCTAGCCTGTCCGGCTGAAGCCTGTCCGGCTGACGGGGCCACGGGGACGAGAGGGGCGGCAATGCGGCGGATCCGGGGCGGCGCTGCGGCGTTGGCGATGACGGCGGCCGCGGTCGCGGTGCTGGCGGGGTGCTCGGACGGTGATTCGGACGGGGGATCGAAAGCGTCCGGACGCAGCGACTTCGCGACGGCGTGCTCCCTGGTGCAGCAGCTGCCTCCGCGAATGCCCGACCTCCCGCCGTCCGGCGGACAGTTCGGCGACTACGACCGCGCGACCAACCGGCTCGGCGCGGCCTCCCTCCTCGCCGCCAACGCCGCGGCGGACGACCCGAAGCACCAGCCGCTCGCGGACACGTTGAAACATGCGCAGGACGCCATCGCCCGGACGTTCGACATCCACCAGAGCGAACCGGACATCGCGAAGGCCCGCGGCATGTGCTGAGCCCGTGCCCGCCGTCCGGCGGCACCCGGTCGGCGCAGCGCGGCGCCGCGCCGACCGGGTGCCGCCGGACGGCGGGTTCGCGGGCCCGGAGTCGTAGCCTGGGAAGGCGACGGACTTGGCATCTTCCCCCCGCGGTGCGGGGTGGACGGGCAAGGAGGCGTCGCGTGTACAGCAAGGCCAAGATCGCCGGGCATCCCCTTCACCCGATGCTCGTCGCCTATCCCGTCGCCGGCTACACCGGCACTCTCGTGGGACTCGCCGTCTACGCCTCGAACGGGCAGCAGTTCTGGCTGAACTTCGCCATCGCGATGAACATCGCCGGGGTCGGCGGCGCCCTGCTCGCGGCGCTGCCGGGAGCCACCGACCTGTGGTTCGGCATCCCGCGCGGCTCGCGCGCCCAGCGCGTCGGCCGTGCGCACGCCGCGATGAACGTCGTCGCGCTCGGCCTGTTCGGCGCAGTACTCGGCACCTATGTACAGCACTGGGACGGCCCGCCGCCGTCCCGCGGCACCACCCTCGGCTTGGCGCTGTCGTCGGGCGGCCTGCTGGCCACCATGACGGCCGGGTTCCTGGGCTGGATGCTGGTGCAGACGTACCACGTGGGCGTCACCCTGAACACCGCCCAGGAAGCGCAGGAGTGGCAGGCGGACACGTCCGGGGCACGGCACCGTACCGGGCCGGTGATGTGAGGGTTCGGAGGGCGGCCGGCCCTTCGATCCCGTCCTGAGCCGGTGACTTCTCCCGGTTGATACGCAATTGCCCGCGGGTCGGCTCCGGTTGCGGGGCTTTGCGCGCCGGGTTGTGCTGGTCGGAACGACTTCGATCGGCACGATCCCGCGCGGAGGGTGACATGGCCACGGACGGCCCCGACGACGCATCCCCGCGGATCCCTCCGGAACCGCCCGAGAAGCCTTCGCAGGTTCCGCCGAAACCGTCGGAACCGCCGCCCTCGCTGGGCAAGACCCCGCAGACTCCCGCGGAAGGGGCGGGGCAGCCGCCGCAGACTCCGCCGGAAGGGGCGGGCCCGCAGGTCCCGCCCGAAGGGGCGGGCCAACCCCCGCAGGTTCCGCCGACGACTCCGCAGATCCCGTCCGACCAGGACGAGTTGCGCGCCTTGCGGGCGCGTGTCGCCGATTTGGAAGCGCAGCCGCAGAAGCGTCCGAAGCACCGCGTGCGGGCGTTCTTCTCGGCGCTGCTGATCGTGATCGCCGCCGTGCTGGCACCGTTGTCCGCGGCGGCCGTATGGGTGGACAGCCAGGTCAGCGACACCGGCCGGTTCGTCGCCACGATGAAGCCGCTGGCGTCGAACCCGGACGTGCAGAACGCCGTCACCAACCGGGTCACCGACGCGGTGATGCAGAACATCGACGTCAACGCCATCATCAACGACATCGCCCCCAGCGACCGCCCGCGGCTGGACACCATCCTCGGCGGCGCGAGCGGCGCGATCACCAGCGGCATCAACGGCCTGGTGCGCACCGTCGTGCAGAACTTCGTGCAGGGCGACGCGTTCCAGACCCTGTGGGTCAGGCTCATCACCGATGCGCATCAGGCGATGGTGAAGGCGCTCACCGGCAGCGGCGACGCCAGCATCAAGATCAACAACGATACGGTGTCCCTCGACCTCGCGCCGGTGATCGCCCAGGTGAAGACGCAGTTGGTCGACCAGGGCCTGGGCGTCGCGGCGAAGATCCCCGACGTGCACACCAGCTTCACGCTCGTGGAGTCGAAGGACATCGGGAAGCTCAAGACGTACTTCAGGCTCCTCGATATCGCGGGCGTGTGGCTGCCGATCATCACCGTGGTCGTCGCGGGCGCGGGCGTACTGCTGGCGCAGCGGCGGCGGCGCGCGCTGGTCACGGCGTCGCTGGCGATCGCGGCGGGCGTGGCGGTGCTCGGGATCGGCCTGGCGGTGTTCCGGCTCATCTACACGGACCGGCTGCCCGCGGACGTGAACCGTCCGGCGGCCGAGGCGGTCTACGACACGCTCGTGCGGTACCTGCGCGCGTCGGTGCGGATGATCATCACGCTCGGCATCATCGTGGCGCTGGGCGCGTGGCTGAGCGGTCCGGGGAAGTGGGCCACCAAGGTGCGGACCGGGTGGCAGTCCGGCATCGGCACGGCGCGGTCGGCGGTGGGCCTCAACACCGGCTCGTTCGGCGTGTGGCTGCACCGGTACAAGACGTGGATCGTGTGGGCCTTCCTCGCCTGCGCGGCGATCGCGCTGATCCTGTGGAGCTACCCGACGGGCCTGGTGATCCTGGGGATCACGCTCACCTTCCTGTTCGCGCTTGCCGTGCTGGAGTTCCTGAACGGCGGGGAGCCCGGGGACGGGGCGACCACGTGGCGGGCGTCGCGCAAGGGTGCGGAGGCTCGGACGCCGAACTCGTCGTAGGCGGGGGGCCGGGGACCTCGGGGGCTCCGGCGGCTTCGGCGGCTTCGGGATTTCGGGATTTCGGGGTTTCGGGTTCTTCTCGGGTGGCGGTCACATTCGGCGGGCGGGATCCGTCTGCCGGGTATGAGTGTGGAAACCGATCTCTCGAAGCCGGGCTCCGGCCCGGGCGGCCAGCTGTCCGAATCCTCCGAATCCGGCGGCGGCGCGTTCCTCGCGTCGCGGCGCGGGAAGCTGACGTTGTTCCTGCTGTGTGCGGTGGCGTTCCTCGATTTCGTGGACGCGTCCATCGTCAACACGGCGTTGCCGTCGATCCAGCGTGATCTGAGCTTGTCGACGCAGAGTCTCCAGTGGGTGCCGTCGGGCTACCTGCTGACATACGGCGGCCTGATGCTGCTGGGCGGTCGCGCGGCCGACCTGCTCGGGCGGCGGCGGGTGCTGATCGCGGGGACGGTGCTGTTCGGCATCGCGTCGCTGGTGGGCGGCCTGGCGCAGACGTCGGGCGTCCTGATCGGCGCACGGCTGGCGCAAGGGACGGGCGCGGCGATGATGCTGCCGGCGGCGCTTTCGATTCTGACCACGTCGTTCGCGGAGGGTCCGGAGCGGACCAAGGCGCTGGGGGCGTGGGCCGGAACGGGGGCGCTGGCATCCGCGGTCGGGGTGTTCCTGGGCGGGGCACTGACCGAGGGTCCCGGGTGGCGCTGGGTGATGTTCGTGAACCTGCCGGTGTGCGTCCTGGTGCTGCCCGCGATCCCGCGGCTGATCGCGGACGACCGGCGCCGGATGCCGCGCGGCGGATTCGACGCGCTCGGGACGGTGCTGGCGACGTCGGGCCTCTTGCTGCTGGTGTACGGGCTGGTGAAAGCCCCGGATCAGGGCTGGTCGGCGACCTCGACGGTGGTGGAGCTGACGTCGGCGGGGGCGTTGCTGGCGGCGTTCGTGTGGTGCGAGGCGGTGGCGCGGAATCCCCTGATGCCGCTGTCGGTGTTCCGCATCCGGGGGTTGGCGGCGTCGAATGTGACCCAGCTGATCGCGATGTGCGGATTCATTTCGATGTTCTTCTTCCTGACGTTGTACATGCAGGACGTGCTGGGCTACTCGCCGCTGAAGGCCGGGTCGGCGTGGCTGCCCCTGTGCGTGGGAGTGGCCGTGAGCGCGGGCATCGCGTCGCAGCTGCTGCCGAGGATCGGGACCCGTCCGGTGATCGCGGCGGGAGCCGTGGTGGCGGCGGCCGGGATGTACCTGCTGTCCCGGATCCCGGTGGACGGCTCGTACGCGGCGGACCTGCTGCCGGGGATGCTGATCGTGTCGCTGGGACTCGGCGGGGTGTTCGTGGGGATCACGACGGCCGCCAACGCGGGGGTGCCGGCGGACAAGGCCGGCTTGGCCGCGGCGCTCCTCAACACGTCGCAACAGCTGGGCGGCGCGCTGGGGTTGGCGGTGCTGTCGGCGGTGGCGACGGCACGGACGCACGCGGTCGCGGGGACGGAGTCGGCGGCGGGAGCGGCGACTTCGGGCTTCGGGCGGGCGCTGCTGGTGGGGAGTGTGTTCTTGGCGGTGGCAGGCGCGGTGGCTCTGCGGGCACCGAATACGAAGGAGGCGGGATGAGTTCACCCGGTCTGACGGCGTTGGGCGGAGTCTTGAGCGGCCACGACCGCGTCCCCGTGGACCGCGGCCCACTCCCCCATCGCCTGAATCGGCCCGACCAACGCACCACCCGCCTCCGTCAACGCATAGTCCACTCGCGGTGGAGCCTCCGCGTAGCGGCGCCGGTTCACCAGGCCGTTGCCTTCGAGCCTCCGCAGGGCCTCGTTCAGGACCTTGGCGCTGACTCCGCCGATGCGCGCCCGCAGCTCGACCGGCCGCATGGGGCCGTTCTCACCGAGGACGTACACGATCACGCTGTCCCAGCGGTTGGCCAGCACGTCGAAGGCAATCCGCGCGCGGCAGTCCGATGCGAACACGTCGCCGCCCAGCTCCGCTGTCAACCGATCCGCTTCCATGACCCCATCTTCCCTGCCCGTTACCTACCGTTCGGTGCCCATCGCGCTCTCTAGTCTCCGAAGCGAGGCGGCAACGAGCCGCACCGCAAGCGACATTCGGGAGCAAGCATGCAGCTCGGGATTCTCGGCACCGGCGCCATGGCCGCCGCTCTCGCCGGCGCCTGGGTCCGCGCCGGTCACGAAGTCCTCGTCGGCGGACGCGACCCGCACGCGTCCGCCTCCGTCGCCCGGGTGGTCGGCGCCGTCGGCGGCGGGTTGGCCGACGCGGCGACGTTCGGCGACGCCGTCTTGATCGCCCTTCCCGCCGCGGCCGCCCCGGACGTGGTCGGCGCCCTGGCCGCCGACCTGTCCGGACGGACGCTGCTGGACTGCACCGTCCCGATGGCGTCCGGCCCCACCGGTCCCCTGGCGACAACCAGCGGCCCCGGGGATTCCGTCGCGTCTCGCCTCGCCGCGGCCGCGCCGGAATCCCGGGTGGCGAAGGTCTTCGGCGTCTGCCACGAGAGCATCTGGACGCTGCCACGGCCGTCCTTCGAGGGGGCACCCCTGGCTGTGCCATTCTGCAGCGACCACCCCCAAACCGATTCACTGGTAACCGGCTTGGTCACCTCGATGCACTGCCGTCCGATCCCCTGCGGCGGCCTCGACCGGGCCGGCCTCCTGGAAGCCGCCGCGATCTTCGCGATCGGTGTCTGGTGGTCCGGGGGCGAAGCCCGCCACGCCTTCCCGTCCCCCGCGCTGGCCCCGGGAGCGGTGGACGACGCCCCGGAGGCGTAGCGCGGGACGAGGCCTACAACGCCTCGACCCTCCGCAACAGCCCCATCCCCGTGCGGTCCACCGACCGTGCCGTGTTGCTCAGCACGACGACTCCGGCGCGCCGCTTCGGGACGAAGCCGACCCAGGACACGAAGCCGCCTGTCTGGCCGTTGTGCCAGTACAGGCGCTTCGTGTCGGAGCCCTTCTGCTGCATGCTCATCCAGCCGAGGTGGACGTGGTGGTGGGTGGCCAGCTCGAACTGTCGCGAGCGGGCGAGGCGCAGGGCGTCCGCGAAGGCCTGGTCGGCGACGGCCTTGAGGTCGAGGTGGACGCGGACGAAGGCCAGCAGGTCCTGGGCGGTCGCATGCAGGCCGCCGGCGCCCGCCAGCGATGCCATGTCCCACGCCGATGTCGGCTTGCGGCGCTTCGTGTGGCCCGCGGCCAGGCGTGCGGCGTGTGCGGGCGGCACGGCGACCGACGTGTCCGACAACCCCAGCGGCACGGTGATCTCCCGTGCCACGAGTTCGTCGTACGGGAGCCCGGCCCGCCGGGCGAGCGCGATGCCCAACAGGCCCGCGCCGAGGTTCGAGTACGCAAAGCGCGTGCCCGGCCGCGCCGCGAGCTTGGTCCGGGCGAGCGTTCCCAGGACGTAGTCCTCCGTGCAGTCGGCGTACGGGTCCTCGCGGTTCCGCCCCACCAGCACCGACTTGAGCAGCCCTTTCGGCAGCCGCGGCAGCCCCGACGTGTGGGTGGCGAGGTGCCACAGCCGGATCGGTTCGCCGTCGCGCGACGGTATCGGCGTCCCGGCCGGCAGCAGGTCGGCGACGGGTTCTTCGACGTCGACGACGCCCGCTACGGCGAGTCGGGCCAGGGTCAGTGCCGTGAACACCTTGGTCACCGAGCCGACTTCGAAGAGTGTGTCGCCGGAAGGCGGTTGGCCCGCCGAAGCTCCGGTGGCCGCCATGGCGCCGACGCCACGTATCTCCACCCGGTCGCCGGACATCGCCGCGACCACCGCTCCGACGTGTTTGGCCGCCAGCGCGTCGGCGGCCTCGTGCACAACCCTGCCTAGGTCTGTCATGCCGGTCAATCATGGCCGACGCTTCGGCGGCCCGTGGCACCGGCGCCAAATCCGGTGCGGCCCCGTGTCGGGAGTGGTCATCATGACCGTGATACCGAGGGTCGCGCCGTGCCGCCGGACGCGTTTCGGGTGCGCCGACCCCCGCCGACACCCCCGATGCCGCCGACACCACCGACCGGAGGGCCCGGATGCTCACGTCGCTTCTCACCTTCGCGGGCGCCGCCTGCCTGATCGCCATGGTGCCCGGCCCGAGTACGGCGGTGATCCTCCGCCGTTCGGTGCTGCACGGCCGGACGTCGGGCATGGTCACCGTGCTCGGCAACGAAGCGGGTGTGCTGCTGTGGGGGTTGGCGGCGGCGTTCGGGCTGTCCGCGGTGCTGGTCGCGTCGGAGATCGCGTACAACGTGATGCGCATCGCCGGTGCGGCGTTCCTCATCTGGATGGGCGCTCAGGCGCTGTGGCGGGCGCGCCGCGGGAACGCGGCCGACGAGGAAGCCGACGGCGGCCGGGTGTCGCATTGGCGCGCGTTCCGCCTCGGGCTGCTGACGAACGCGGCCAACCCCAAGGCCGGCGTGTTCGCTGTGTCGCTGCTCCCCCAGTTCGTGCCGTCGGGCGCGCCCGTGCTGCCGATGCTGCTGTTGTTCTCCGCGATGTGGGCGCTGATCGACTTGGTCTGGTACTTCGGGCTCGTCTGGCTGGCCGGGCGGGTCCGGGCGACGTTCCAGCGCCCGGCGGTCCGCCGCCGGATGGAGCGGGTTTCCGGAACGGTGCTGGTGGCATTGGGTGTTCGCTTGGCAGCACAGCCTTAGCCGCACAGCGCCGCCGGAGCCCCTGCCGGATTCAGCCGCCCGCCACCCGCTCGGCCAGGTCCCGGTCCAGTGCCGCCCGCACCAGCGCCGCCGCGAACGGGGCCAGGTCGCCGTCGGCCAGTTCCGCGAGGCGCTCGGGGGCGGTCGGGAGGCCGATGCGGGCCGCGCCTTCCTGGGCCTTGGCGTCGAATACCGGTCGCAGGAACGGCCACACGTCCTGGGCTTCGCGGCAGAAGATCCGGGCGCCCGTCGGGCCGATGCCGGGGAATTCGGTCAGGAGGTCTTCGACCCTGTCGCGTTGTTCGCCGGCTTCGCGGGCGAGGTTGCGCAGGTCGCCGTGGTAGCGGTCGCGGGCCAGGTCGGCGCATGCGCCGAGCCGGGTGGCGGTGCCTTCGTCGTAGCGGACGTAGTGGCCGCGGCCGAGGGCGTCGACGCGTTGCTGCCAGGTGAGTTCTGCCATGCCGTGGGGTGTCCGGCCGCCTGCGGCGAAGAGTTCGCGGGCGCCCTCGACGGCGACGGCGGCCCTGATCCGGGCGGAGACGAGGTTGCTCAGCACGAGCAGCTGCCACAGCGGGGCGGGCTTGTCGGCGGGTTTGATGCCGGCGTCGGCGGCGTAGGTGTCTCCGGCTTCGGACAACAGCAGCTGCACGCGCCGGTGTTGCTCGGTCCGGGCGGTGGTGCCGGTCATGGTCTTCCCTTCGGCCGCTCGCGGACGACGTCCGCGGGGCTCTTGTCGTCGCGCAGCCCCAGGAACTTCGGGTGCCGCAGCCGCCCGGCCCGGGTCCATTCGCCGAAGCCGACCTGGGCGACGAGGACCGGCCGCACCCACAAGGCGCGCTTCTCCTCGACGGAATCCGCGAACGGCGATGTTTCGATGCGGATTTCGTCGAGGCTGTGCCGCAGGGACGTGAGCGTCCGCGTGTCGAAGCCGGTGCCGACTTTGCCGGCGTAGCGCAGGTCTTCGCCCTCGTGATAGCCGACGAGCAACGCGCCCAGCCCGGCGCGGCTTCCGGCCGGTTCCGTGAATCCTCCGATGACGAACTCCTGGCCGCCGACGCATTTGAGTTTGAGCCAGGCGTCGGAGCGGCCGTGGGTGTAGCGGCTGTCGGCGCGCTTGGCGATGAGGCCTTCCCAGCCGCGGGAGCAGGCGTCGGCGAGGAGTTCCGGGCCACCGTGGTTGCGGTGGGTGGTGTAGCGGAGCGGGCCGTGGAAGTCGATGGCTTTGCGGAGCAGGGTTTTGCGGTCGCGCAGCGGAAGGCCGGTGGTGTCGTGGCCGTCGAGGGCGAGCAGGTCGAACAGGTAGTAAGTGACGGCGACGCCGGTGGCCAAGGCGGCGACCGGGTTGGTGAGGCCCATGCGCTGCTGGAGGAGGCCGAAGTCGGTGCGGCCCCGGTGCAGGGCGACGACTTCTCCGTCGACGGTGAAGGCGAGTCCGGTCTGCCGTTCGAGCGCGGCGACGAGTTCCGGGTAGGTGCCGTTGAGCGGGCGTCCGCTGCGGGACTCGAGCCGGACACCGCGGTCGGGGTCGTAGTCGGCCAGGACGCGGACGCCGTCGAGCTTGCGTTCGAAGATCCAGTCGTCGCCGAAGTCGCGGCGGCTGCTGAGCACGGCCAGCATCGGCTGCGCGATCATCCCCGACCGCCTCCGGAGCCGCGGCCGGGGCGGCCGCGCCGCCATCCGTGCCGGCCGACGCGGTCCGCGGCGCCGCCGTCCTCGGCGGCGACCTGGCGGAGCGTGCGGCCGGTCCGGACGGAGCGGGCGCGCAGCGGGTCGGGGGTGCCGCGGTCGTCGGCGCGGTCGTCCGCGCGTTTGACGAGCAGCCAGGCTTCGCGGCGCCCGGCGCCGCCGCGGGTGCGGGTGAGCGCGTAGCCGCCGCGGAGTTTGCGGCCGTCGAGCCAGAACGAGGCGTGGCCGTCGGCGAGGGCGTCGGCGAACGGTACTTCGCGGCCGTGGCGGTCGGTGGCAAGGCTGCGGTAGGTGCCTTCATCCCAGACGATGACGACGCCGGCGCCGTATTCGCCGTCGTCGACGACGCCCTCGAATTCCCGGTATTCGAGCGGGTGGTCTTCGGTGGGCACGGCCAGGCGCTTGTCGTGCGGGTCGCGGGAGGGTCCGCGGGGCACGGCCCAGGATTTGAGGACGCCGTCGACTTCGAGGCGGAAGTCGAAGTGCATGGCGGTGGCGTCGTGGATCTGGACGACGAAGACGGGTTCCCCGTCGGTGGCGGCGCCCGGTTCGCCGCGGGGCTCGGTGGTTCTGCCGAAATCGCGCTTGCGCCGGTAGTCCCCGAGGGCGTCGGTCGCGGCCACGGGCCCTCCTCGGATTCGGGGTGCGTCCACGCGCCTGCCGGGCGCGCCGGACAGCCCTGCCGGACGGCCGCTACCCGCCTCGTGTGCGGTCATGCGCCGACGCGGCCGTCCGGGTCAGCCGTCCCCGGGGCGGGTGTCCGGGTCAGGCGTCCGGGCGCAGCTCGTCCAGCTTCCGGCGTGCGGCGGTGAGCCGGTACCCGCGTTTCGGCGCGTCCGCCCACGGGTCGTCGGCGAGGCGTGCCGGTCGAGCGGCACGATGACGTGCAGGCCGCGGGAGCCGGCGGTCATGACGGTGGAGGCGAGTCCGAGGTCGTCGAGGAGTTCGCGGGTGGCGGCCGCGGCGGCGCGGACCGGGGCGAAGTCGTCGTCGGGCGGATCGGCCTTGGTGAGGCCGTCGTCGGGGAAGAGCACCTTGTCCGGCCGGGAGATTTCGACGGTGTGCCGTCCGGCGCGGACGGTTGCGGGTTTCTCGGCCATGGACGCCGCCCGCCTCCCCGGCCCGTCGGCAACAACGCCGACGACGACGACCACGAACACCGACAGAACACAAGCAATGGGACAGACCCGGCCCTGCTCGGGGGTTCAGGACCGGGCCTGCCGACAGCACAGTTGCCCGTTTGTGAAGGCTATTAACTGCTCCGAGCGGGTTTACTTACCAGATCTCGTTCACGTACGTGTCCGTACCGACCACGGTGCGGAAGAACGGTGCGGCCAAACGGGTGTCCGCCAGCCCGGCCGCGGCGACCGCGTCGGAGTAGGCGCGCAGCGCGGGCAGCGCGTCGCGGACGTCGCCGTGCAGGAAGAACAGCTGCACCAGTCGGCCCGCCCCGCCGGGAAGGCTGCCGAGCGGCATCGGCTGCTTGAGCCGCACCTCCTCCTCGCCCGGGGACGGCGCCCAGGCCGAGGCGATCTCGATGGACGAGTCCTTGAGCAGCGCCGGAAGGTGGTCGCGGTTCAGATCCGCCAGCAGGTCGGCCGCGGTGCGGTCGCCGCGGGCGTCGAGCCACAGCGCGACGATGCCGTCGTAGCCGTGGTCGAGGGCCAGGTCGACCGGCACCGGGTCGTCGTCCCGGTACGAGGCGCCCAGGTGGTCGAACAGCACGGTGTGGACGTGGGTGCGCTCGGCGAACCCGCGGCCGTCCCCGTACAACGCGGCCACCTGCGGGCGCGCCCAGTCGTCGAAGTGCTCCTTGTGCTTGCCCTTCTCGACCCAGTAGATGCCGACGTAGCTGCCCGCGTCGCCCGGCTCGGCGACCGCGGGGCCCGCGCCGTCCTCGGCGGCCCAGCGCAGGTCCTTCAGCTCGCGCGTGGCGACCCACCGGCTGCCCGCGAACAGGTGCGGACCGACCATGCAGCCGCCGTAGTAGTGGTCGCGCTCGTACCAGCGGTTGTACGCGCGCTCGAACCCGCGGTGCGGGTCGACGAGGGTCAGCAGCATGCTGCCGACCTTCACCGGGTAGTCGTCGACCCCGCCGACCTCGAGCGGCTGGTATGCCATGGCGCGCCTCCTGCTTGCGTGCGTCTTGCCTGCGTCCTGCATGCGTGCGTCCCCGTCTCGGGGACGCCTGGCATGCCAAACGCCGTGCTGACGCGCCCCGGCGTTCGCGAACCTAAACTGATGGGCCGTCAGTTTCAAGACGCACGGGAGGCTCCTCCGGCAACTCCTCGTCCAAGGGCTCCTCGTCCCGCGGCGGCGGCACGGCTCCTCCGGCGGTCGCGGGCACCAGCGCCTGGCGGCGGTGGCGCCGCTCCAGCCAGACCGCGAGGCCGGCGAGGACGACGGCGAGCGCCCAGGCTCCGTAGGGCCCGGCGTCCTTGATGATCCAGAAGACGAGCGCGCCGGTCGCCGCGGTGTCCGCGAGGTCCTTCTCGGAGGCCTTGGTGGTGGACAGCGCGGCGTTCGCCACCGGGAACACGTCGGCGCCCTGGACGGTCGCCACGACGCCCTTCTTGGAGTCGAGGGCGATGGTCACCCCGGTCTCGGAGTCGACGTAGCCGGTCAAGTCGGTGGACGAGGTGTAGGCGAGCGGCACCGGGTCCGGCTGCGCGGTGAGGTCTGCACCGGGCGCGAGCGCCTGCAGGGCGGCCTTGGGCAGCGCCGGGGGCAGGGCGGACTTCATCGCCGGGTCGGCGAGGGGGCCGGACGTGCGGATGCGGTAGACGTACACCGTGCGGCCTTGGCGGTGCTCGGTGCCGGAGTAGACCGCCGGGACAGTGGTCTGCGTCTCGGCGTCCCAGAAGGGGTAGTCGCGCTTCGCCGGATCGAGCGGGAAGCCCGCGCTCAGGCCGACGTGCGGTTCGGCTTGGGCGCCGCCGGGAGTAGGGCGTTCGAGCAGGTTGACGCGGTCGACCGCGTACTGGTGCTCGCTCGTCGACACGACCTGTCTCGTCGGGCCGAACACGTCGGTGTGGTCGTTGAGCACGATCGTGCCGCCGGACGTCTTGACGGCTTTGACCTTGCGGTCGGCGGTGACGGGCAGGTCGCGGATGATCGCGTGTGCGAAGTCGCCTTTCTGCATGGCAGCGGGGTCGAGGGCGGTCACGGTGCCCTGGAAGTGCATGGTGCCTTCGGCATCGTCGGGCATTTTGTGCAGTTCGTCGTAAACCGCGAACTTGCTCACCGCTCCGGTGGCGACGAGAAGTAAGGAAACGGATCCGAGGATCCAGGACGCGCGGCGCATGAGGGGCCTCCCATCGTGCTCGTGGGGAAGACCCAATCAGCCGCGCATCGGATCCCGGCCGGAATCGCGCATTCCGGCCCGCTCAGTGATCGCATGTGCTAATCGGCCATGCGGAGGGGCGGAGCGGTGTACGGTGCGCGGCGGGTATGCCGAGCGTCCCGCCGTTTCAGGCCTGGCCGGTCTCGAAGCGGGCGACCTTGCCGCCGTCGACGGTGAACTCCCAGCGCGTCCGCATGCTCCCCCACGTGTCGTTGCGGTAGTCGACGACGAGGGAGCGCCCCGAGTCGGCTTCTTCGACGACGTCCATGTGGCCGCGGGTCGTGAAGATCTCGCGGTCGGTCCACTCGGCGAGGTCGCGGTCCGAACCGTCGTCGGACATGGTGGCGCCGGGGGCGAGGAGCGCGTCGAACGCGTTCTTGTCGTGCTTGTTGACCGCGGCGACGAAGGCGCGGACGGTGGGGTCGGTCAGCTCGGCGGTGGCGATCATGGCGGTGCACTCCCGGGATTCGGCGAAAACCCCGGCCTGGGTCGTGGTGCGGCCGGGACTTTCCAGTCGAGCACGGGGGAGGTGACGCGTCATCAGGACGTGGGCCCAATGGGTGAGGCGGATGCGCGAACGGCGGCACTGTCGCCGCGAGGGCGAACGCGGGCCGCTAGGAGAGACCGAGTTCCTCGGCGGCCTTCCGCAAGACCGTTTCGATCTGGTCGGTCGGCACGACGTCGTCGGGGTCCGGGGCGGTCACCGAGCAGGGCGCGTCGGCGTGCGACAGCCTGAAGACGGTGTTCTCGCTGGTGCTGTCCACGCGCTCGGTCACCCGGAAGGGGAACGGTTCGCCGTCGACGGGGAGGTAGAACGTCGTGGTCGTGTCCGTGTCCGGGTGAACGACGAGCGGGACGACCGCGCGGCCGTCGACGGTGGTGGTTTCGCCCTTCGTGGCGTCCGTCGCGTTGTCGCGCAGGAGGTCGGCGAGGTTCGTCAGATCCGTGACGCTCGTCGTGCCGTCGGTGTCGTCGTCGTCTTCCAGGTCCATGTACTTGCCGCCCATGGCCCGCTCGATGACGGCGCGCTGGGCCTCGTCCAGCGGGCCCGAGTCGGACATCGCCTCATACACCGCGAGGTCGGCCTTCACGTAGCCGTGGCCGTCGACCATCACCAATTCGACGTGCCCGTCGGACATCGTCCCGACGAGGCGCGCGTCGGTGCCGCCGCGCATGCAGCCCGTGACGTCCAAACTGCTGCCGTCCTCGATCACGCCGCCGATCACGACGTTCAGCGAGTCGTCGCCGACCGCCTCGGCGGCGCGGCGCGCGAGTTCCGACGCGCTGTAGGCGGCGTTGCCGGAGGCGGCGGCCGAGGCGGAAGGCGACCCGGAGGCTGAGGGCGCGGCGGCGTCGCGGGCCTTCGCGGCGCTGCCGGCACCGCCGGAGCTGCCGCAGGCGGACAGAGCGGTGGCGGCGGCGAAGGCGAGGCCGGCGACGGCGGCGGCACGGGTGCGTCGGGTGATGTGGTGCATGGAGTTCTCGTCGGGAGACGTGCGCCGGGTGGTGCGCGAGCGGTACGGGGGCTGCGCGACGCTAGCGGGTCCCGAGAGGCTTTGGCAACATTTTGGTTTGTGGTGGGCGCGGCGGACGCCATGGATCGCCATGGGGCTGGTAAAGGCGATCCCCGGGTGGTTCAGAGCATCCGGTACATCACCAGCAGTCCGACGTAGCCCAGTTCCGGATGCCGGAAGCCCTCGCGGAGGTTCGCGGCGATCGCGAAGCCGAGGGATCCGTAGAGCTTCACCGCACGGGTGTTCGTCTCGACGACGGCGTTGAACTGGATCGCGCGGTAGCCCTCGGCGCGCGCCCAGTCGAGCACGTATTCGCACAACGCCCGGCCCACGCCGCGGCCTTGCGCGGCCGGGTCGACCATGAAGCTGGCGCCGGCGACGTGTGCGCCGCCGCCCATGTGGTTGCGGTTCATCTTGGCGGTGCCGAGGACCCGGCCGTCGTCGTCCAGTGCGACGACGGTGCGGCTTGGCGGCGCGAGCATCCACATGTCACGGGCGGTGGCTTCGTCGGTGTCCGGCCAGTAGGTGTAGGTGTCGCCGGCTCGGACGATGTCCCGCCAGAACGGCCAGATGAGGGGCCAGTGGGCGGGCTCGGCGGTGGTGATGCGCATGTGAGGGGTCAGTCTCCCGTGGCGCCGTCGATGCGTTCGCGGAGGAAGTCGGCGTGGCCGTTGTGGCGGGCGTACTCCTCGATCATGTGGACGTAGATCCAGCGCAGGCTCATGTCGGTCTTGCGGTAGGGGTCGTGGTAGACCTCGTCGAGGGAGCGGCCGCGGGCGGTGTCGCGGGCACGCTCGACCTCGCGGAGGAAGGTGGCGTAGTCGGCTTCCGCGTCGGCGGTGTCGATGTCGTCGAAGTCGCCGTCGAGGTTGTCGTCGTCGTAGTAGAGCCCTTCGGGTTTCTCGCTGCCGTCGAAGCGGACACGGAACCAGCTGCGCTCCACCTCGGTCAGGTGCCGGAGGAGGCCGAGGAGCGACATGCCGGAGGGTTCGACGCTGCGGATCTTGAGCTGTTCGGCGGTCAGGCCCGCGCACTTGGCGAGCAAGGTCGCGCGGTGGAAGTCGAGCCAGCCGTCGAGCATCGCGCGCTCGTCGGAGATCAGGGGGGCGTCGTGGCGGGCGGCTTCAGGCGCGGTCCAGGTCATGAGGTCATCATGCACGGGTGTCCCCCGTTTCCTCCCCTGCTTTCCCGCCGAGATCGATTCCGCGCAGTTTCTCCGGGTCGGCGATGACGTCGATGCGGACGATCAGGCCGTCCACGATGGTGAAGCCCGCGACGCCGCCCGGCCGGTCGAGGCGGCCGGCGAGGGTGCCGGCGCTGCCGTTGACGATGACCGGGGTGATCTGCGCGAGGAACTGCGGGCCCACCTCGATCATCTGCTTGGCGACCACGTCCGCGCCGACCAGCGTGGTCTCCGGCGCCGTGCGGTGCGCCGCCGCGGCGTGCGCGCCGAGGCGGTGGGCGCCGATGTCGAGTTGGAAGCGGACGTCGGGGGCGAGCGCGCCGACGAGGGCGTCGAAGTCGCCGTCCCGGGCGGCGGCCAGGAACGCGTCGACGATGCGGCGCTGCCGGACGAGGTCGGTGTCCGGCTGCGGCGCGGACCGCACCCGGCGGCGGGCCCGGCTGGCCAACTGCCGCGCGGCGGCAGGGGTGCGGGACACGATCGGGGCGATCTCGTCGAACGCCATGCCGAACACGTCGTGCAGCACGAAGGCCAGGCGTTCCGCGGGGTTGAGCGTGTCGAGGACGATCAGCAGCGCGAGCCCGATCGAGTCGGCGGCGACAGCGGCTTCCTCGGGCCCCGGCTCGTCGTGCATGCGGACGATCGGTTCGGGCAGCGACGTCCCGGGATAGTCCTCACGGCGGCTGCGGCGGGTGCGCAGCATGTCGAGGCTGATGCGGCCGACGACGGTGGTGAGCCAGGCCCGCAGGTTGACCACGTCGGCCCGGTCCGCGCGGGTGACGCGCAGCCACGCCTCCTGCACGGCGTCGTCGGCGTCGCTGCGCGAGCCGAGCATGCTGTAGGCGACCGTTCTCAGGTGGACGCGGTGCGTCTCGAACTGCTCGGCAAGCCAGACGTCGCCGGGATGCGGGCGGTCGGCGTCGGGGGCGGGTGCGGCGATGGCGTCCATACACGGTTGACGGAGATGGCGGGGTGGATGTGACAAACGCCAGGTCGGCCGGGTTGTCCACAGGGTTGCGGGGGTGGGATGACAGGAGTGGGGGTGGAGGGGAGACTCGGATGGTCGACATTCGCTGGGGAGTGAGATCCGGCGACGTCGATGGCGGAGGAGGCGGGGGAGGGCCCTTCGACGCGAGCCGAGTCCCAGAGAAGGTGGGAGGAGGGAGGGCCCGTGAGGAGCGTGATCGGGCCGTGGCCCCCCTACCTCAAAGGTCGTCGGGCATCGCCCGCCGCAGCCGCGCGAGCCACGCGTCCGCGTCGCCTGCGATCGACCGCCCGCCCAGGTCCCGGAGCCGGCGCCACGCCACGTCCCAGCCCGGTATCTGGTCGGCGGCGAACCGGCTCGGCAGCACGGCGCCGATCAGTGCGGGAGTGAGGCCGTCCGGGTAGGCCTCGGCGAGCACGACCGCGTCGTAGAGGTCCTTGGCCTGGGCGAGTCCGTCGTGCTCTTGGTCGGCGTCCAGCCAGCGCAGTTTCCATGCCAGGGACAGGCCGGGGCCGGCAGCGGGCACGTCGATCGGCTCGCCGGCGGTGCGGCGCGGCACGCGGGCGGCGACCGGGGGTTCCGGCATGACCTCGTCGGCGGCGAAGTCGATTTGGAGGGTGCCCTCGTCGTCGGGTCGTCCGACGGCTTCCCAGTGGATCCGCACGCGAATGCCGGAATCGTCGCCGTAGGCCTCGTCGTCGAGGTCGGAGAACCAGTCGAGCGAGGCGTTCTCGAGGTCGAGGTCCAGTCCGGGGGGCTCCGGCTGTTCGTCGAGGTGCCGCAGCAGGTCGACGACGGGCATGTGGACACCGCCGTCGGCCGAGGGGGCGACGACGAAGTCGAGGTCGCCGGGCACGCGGGCCCGGTCGCCGACCCAGGCGGGCATCGCCGCGCTGCCGCGCAGCACCAGGTCGTCGCGCCACGGCGAGGCGGCTATGCCCGCGAGGACGTGGTCGAAGACCAGGGAGTCGAGGTCGTTCATCGGCCGCGCACCGCCGGGAGGATCATCGCGACCAGGACTTCCGGGGCCTGCTCTGCCGTCAACTGGCCGCTGTTGACGTCCTCGGCGGCCGCGTGCATGAGGCTGTAGACGGCGCTGAGCAGCCACGTGGTGGGCAGGTCGCTGCGGAAGTCGCCTTCGTCGCGGCCGCGTTCGATGAGCTGCTCGACGTGGGCGAGGGCGCGTTCGTGGTGGCGGCGCATGTCGGCGGGCGGGAGTTCGGCGTGTGCGACGGCGAACAGGCGGCGGTGCCGGTCGAGTACGCGCCAGCTGGTGCGGACGAGCCGGTCCAGCGCCTCCGCCGCGCTGCCCTCGCGGGGCGCGGCGGCTTCGATGGCCGCGGAGGCTTCGTCGACCGCGCGTTCGAGCACCGCCCCGAGCACGGCTTCGCGGGACGCGAAGTGCGTGTAGAGGGTGACGCGCCCGACGCCCGCGGCGCGGGCGAGTTCGGCCATGGTGAGCTGCGGGTGGTCGGCAAGGCCGGCTTGCGCGGCGTCGAGGATCGCTTCGATGCTGCGCTCGGCGTCGGCCCGGCGCCGGGGTCCGCCCCCGGCACCGCCCGCGCGGGATTCGGTACGTGCCACAGCCGGTCAGCCTAGAACGTCACACCGACGCCGGCCGGGAGGGGGCGCGGGCGGTTCGCCGACTTGAACCTCACACCAATGTGAGGTCCTAGGTTGCGAAGACGCCGCGCGAGCGGACGCTCCGCACCCGGAAGGTAATCCCCCATGCCTGCCCTCACTCCCTCCCCCGTCGTCCACCTCGACGGCCGTCGGGCAACCGCGGACGAGCTGGCTCCGCTGGCCTTCGCCGGTCACGCGCACTTCACGGCGATGCAGGTACGCGGCGGTCGGGTGCGCGGTCTGGATCTGCATCTCGCCCGCCTCCGCAACGCTTCGCTCGAACTGTACGGCCGGGTTCTGCCGGACGACCTGGTCCGCGCCCACCTGCGCACCGCCCTCGCCGAAGCCCCACCGGACGTCTCGCTGACCGCGACCGTCCACGAGCCCGTCGGCGAGTTCACCGCCGCGGACGACGGCGGGCTGCGTGTCCTGGTCCGGACGGGACCGCCCTCCGACGGCCCGGCGGGTCCGCTCGCGCTCGCGGTGGTCGGGTACGAGCGGGTCCTGCCGCATCTCAAGCACGTCGGCGAGGTCGCCAAGACGTACTACCTGCGCCGCGCCGTCGCGGACGGGTTCGACGACGCGGCGTTCGTCGACCGGCACGGCCGGTTCGGCGAGGCGTCGATCTGGAACCTGGCGTTCTGGGACGGCACGTCGGTGGTGTGGCCGCGGGCACCAATGCTCGGCGGGACGACGATGGGCATCGTGCGCCGCCGCCTCGCCGAGCTGGGGGTGCCGCAGGAGGACCGGGTACTGACGGCGGCCGAACTGCCCGGGCTGTCGGGCGCGGCGGTGCTGAACTCCTGGACGCCGGGTGTGCCGGTGCGCCGCATCGGAGACACGGCCTTCCGCGACGCACCCGAGTTCCTCGACGCCCTGCACCGCGCGTTCGCCTCCGAGCCGGCCGAAGCTCCGTAGTTCCCCGTCCGCATGACGTGACCGGCCGTCGGTGCTCCGCCCGTTCTAGTGCGCGAACATCGGCCGGTCCGTCTCCGGCGGTGGTCCGCCCGGCAGCAGCAGTCCGGCGAGTACCGCCATCGTGCCCGCGGCGGCGGCCGCCGCGACGAAGGCGGTGCCGATTCCACCGGTCGGCATCGGCATGGCCCGGGCGTCGAGGCTGGACGCCGCCGCGGTCGACATGAGGGCGATGCCGAGGGTCGCGCCGAATTCGTGGCCGGTGTTGACCAGACCGGACGCGACCCCGGCATCGTCCGGGGCGACATAGGCGAGCGCCGTGGTCGTCGCCGCCACGAACGTCGCGCCCAGGCCGAGGCTTGCGACAAGGAAGCCGGGCAGGACGTTTGCCCACGCGCTGCCGTTGTCGGGGACGCGGGCGAGGAACAGCGCGCCGAGGCCCGCGAGGATGAAGCCGGCGATCGCGGCGGGGCGGCCGCCGTGCTTGGCGATGACGTGCATGGCGAGGTGGGAGCCGAGGCCGATGGCCACCGCGACGGGCAGGAAGACGAGGCCGGTGTCGAAGGCGCCGAGGCCGAGCGTGCGTTGCATGTACTGCGAGGACAGGAAGAAGAAGGACAGCAGGAGGCCGGTGGCGGCGAGCATCACGACGTTGCCGGACAGCACCGCGCGGCGGCCGTGTGCGGGGAGGCGGACGAGCGGTTCCGCGACGCTCCGTTCGATCGCCACGAACCCGGCGGCCAGGACGATGCCCGCCGCGAACGCCGCCAATGTGCCCGGGTCTCCCCAGCCTTGGTCGCCCGCGCGGACGAGTCCGTAGATGAGTGCGGCGACCGCGGCGGTCGCCGCGAGCGCGCCCGGCACGTCGATGCGGCCGCCGCTGCGCCCGATGCCGCCGTCGACGAGGAGCGGGACGGCGACGGCAAGCGCAATGCCGACCGGCACGTTGACGTAGAACGCCCACTCCCAGCCCGGTCCGTCGGTGAACGCTCCGCCGACGAGCACGCCGACGGCGGCGCCCGCACCGCCGAGCCCGGCCCAGACGCCGAGCGCCTTGTTGCGTTCCGGGCCGTGGAAGGTGGTGGTGAGGATCGACAGCGCGGCGGGCGACAGCATCGCCGCGCCGATGCCTTGCGCGGCGCGGGCGGTGATCAGGGCGGTCGCGCTGCCGGCGAGGCCGGAGCCGAGGGATCCGGCGGTGAAGACGGCCAGGCCGGTGAGGAAGACCACGCGGCGGCCGCGGGTGTCGGCGAGGCGGCCGCCGAGCAGCATCAGGCCGCCGAAGCAGAGCGTGTAGGCGGTCACCACCCACGTGGACGCGGCGCGGCCGAGGCCGAGTTCGTCGCCCATGACGGGCAGGGCGACGTTCACGACGGTGACGTCGAGGACGACCATGAACTGCGCGAGGCAGAGCACGGCGAGGACCCACCAGCGGCGGGGCGACGGGGCGGGGTGGTGCGGGTCGTCCGCCGGGTGCGGATGCCCTGTGTGGTGCCGGTGTGCGGTGTGCGCGGCAGGCGTGTCCATGCCGGAACCCCCAAGAAGTCGAACAGTAGTGTTCGATTTGAGGGTATGCCGTCGGCGGCTTGATGTCGAACACCAATGTTCGGGTTATCGAACCGACAGCTCACCTCCCCGCGACTCACTCCCTGCTTAACGGCCCTCCGCGGCCGCCGCCGCACGCAGCATCCGCTCCCCCAACGTCCGCATGTGCTCCGCAAGTTCGGGGGCGTCCTCGACGGTGAAGTCGGCGCCGAGGAGTCCGAGCCAGGCCACCAGGGACGCCGGATCGCTCGAACCCGTCGTGAACACGCACGTCTCGGCGTCCAGCGCCTCCACCGATCCGGCGAACCACGGCACCCGGGCGGCGATGTCCTCCGCGGAGGCCTGGACGACGACGCGCACCTTGGTCTGCCACGGCGCCGCCGACACGCGCTTGGACACATAGTCGGCGACGTCTTCCGACGGCAGGTCGCGCGGCGCGAACCGGGCGCCGGTCGGGGTCCGCGGGACGACCCGGTCGACGCGGAAGATCCGCCAGTCGTCGCGTTCCACGTCCCACGCGAGGAGGTACCAGCGGCGCCCCCAGTTGACCATCCGGTACGGCTCGACATTGCGGACCGTCTCGTTGCCCGCGTAATCCTGGTAACCGAACCGCAAGCGCTCGTGGTCGCGGCACGCGGCGGCGATGGCGGTGAGCACTTCGGTGTCGACGCGCGGCCCCTCCTGTCCGGGCACCGGCACGGTGTACGCGTGCAGCGCGTTCACCCTGCGGCGCAGCCGGGTCGGCAGCACCTGTTCCAGCTTGGCGAGAGCGCGCAGCGACGTTTCCTCGATGCCGGAGACGGTGCCGCCGGCCGCGGTGCGGAGGCCGACGGCGACCGCGACGGCCTCTTCGTCGTCCAGCAGCAGCGGGGGCAGGGAGGCGCCGGCGCCGAGGCGGTAGCCGCCGGCGGCGCCTCGGGTGGCGTGCACCGGGTAGCCGAGGGTGCGGAGGCGTTCGACGTCGTTGCGGACGGTGCGCGGGGTGACGTCGAGCCGGTCGGCGAGTTCGGTGCCGGTCCAGTCGCGGTGGGTCTGCAGCAGGGAGAGCAGACGCAGCAGTCGTGCAGAGGTTTCCAACATGAATGCGAGCCTGCCTTTCCTTTAGGAACGAAGCTTGCCTATTGGACTCCTAGAGTTCAAGCAGTGGAGATGAGCGGTTGCCACCGACTCCCTCCGCTTCCCTCGCCACCTCCCTGATTCCCTTGCTTGAAGGAGCACGCCTGTGAGCGCAGTCCTGGACTCCGCGGCCGTTCGGCCGGAGACGGAAACCGGTGCGCCGTCCGCCGGATCCGGTGCCGCGGAGGGCGGCCGCAAGTGGCTCGGCCTGTTCGCGATCCTGGCGGCCACGCTGATGAACCTGCTGGACGCGACGGTGGTCAACGTCGCGGCGCCGGCGATCCGGGACGACTTGGGGGCCTCGTACACCGGGCTGCAGTGGGTGGCCGCGTCGTACACGCTCACCATGGCGGTGGGGCTGCTGACCGGCGGTCGGCTGGGCGACATGTTCGGCCGCAAGCGGATGCTGCAGATCGGCGCGACGGGCTTCGTGCTGGCGTCGCTGGCGTGTGCGCTGGCGTGGAACCCGGAGGCGCTGATCGCGGCGCGCGTGGTGCAGGGGCTGTGCGGGGCGGTGATGATCCCGCAGACGTTCGGCCTGATCCGGGACCTGTTCTCGCCGCAGGAAATGGGCAAGGCGTTCGCGGCGTTCGGTCCGTGCATCGGGATCGCGACGATCCTCGGCCCGATCGTGGCGGGCACGCTGGTGGACGCGGACGTGTTCGGCACCGGGTGGCGCATGATCTTCCTGATCAACCTGCCGCTGGGCCTGTTCGCGCTGCTGGTCGGGCAGCGGGTGCTTCCGTCGGCGCGGCCGATCGCGGCGGGTTCGCGGTCGCTGGACTGGACGGGTGCACTGATCGGCGGCGTCGGGATGTTCCTGCTGGTCTACCCGCTGGTGCAGGGCCGCGAAAAGGGCTGGCCGCTGTGGATGTTCGGGATGCTGGCGGCGTCGGTGGCGGTGCTCGGGGGTTTCGCGTACCAGCAGTTGCAGCGGGCGGCTTCGGGGCGGGCGCCGCTGGTGCGGCTGAGCGTGTTCCGCAAGCGGTCGTACGCGTCGGGCGTCCTCTTCGTCATCGCGTTCTTCGGTGCGATCACCGGCTTCTCGCTGGCGGTGGGCCTGTTCCTGCAGCTCGGCATGGGCTTCAGCGCGATGCGGGCGAGCCTGACGATGGGGTCGTGGGCGATCGGCGCGTTCATCGGCTCGGCGGCGAGCGGCATGCTGATGGGCAAGCTGGGCCGGAAGATCCTGCACATCGGTCTGGCGATCATGGCCGGCGGGACCGCACTGCTCTACCTCGTCTTCGCGAACGCGTCGACGACGATGGGGAGTTGGCCGCTGGTGGCGCCGTTCCTGGTGTACGGCTTGGGCATGGGCCTGATCTTCGTCCCGCTGTTCGACATCATCATGGGCGAGATCGCGGACGAGGAGGTCGGCTCGGCGTCGGGTGCGCTGGAGTCGATGCAGCAGCTCGCGTCGGCGCTGGGTGTCGCGATCTTCGGCACGGTGTTCTTCGGCCAGGGCGGTGCACGGATGCACAGCCAGGCGGCGCTCGACGCGGTGTCGCTGACGGCACTGATCGCGCTGGGACTTACCGCGCTTGCCTTCGCCCTCGGCTTCCTGCTGCCGAAGCATGCGCGGCAGGGCGGCGGGCACTGACGGGGATGCGAGAAGCGCCGGGCGGTCGACCTTTGCGGGTCGTCCGTCCGGCGCTTCGGCGTCTATGCGCCTGTGGTCTTCGGGGGCGGGTGAGTCGTCGTCACTTGGGGGGTGGCGGCGTTGCGTGGTCTCGGGAACTGTGGGGAGGTACGGATTCGCGTGTGTCGAGGGTGTACGGAACACGTGGAACCTACGGAACTTGCGGGTCCGGCAAGGGCTGTGGCTCAGCCGCCCTGGCCGGCGCTGCCGATCGGGCCGACCTTGACCAGGTCGCCGCCGCTCTTGACGGGGAACCGGCCGGCGCCGGGCCAGTCGATGGTCACGGACTTGGTCTCGTCCGGCGGGGTCACGACCAGGCCGGTGATGCGGAGGCCGGAGGCTTCGCCCATCGTCTCGACCGGGTAGCTGATGGTGAAGGAAACCGACTTGCCGGCCTTGAGGACGATCGAGACGGGTTCCTGGCTGGTGCGCTCGGCGGATATGTCGCCCGCGTCGGTCTTGAGGTTGACGCCCGCGAAGCCGGCCATCGAGCAGTCGGGGCCGTTGTTCTTGAACGTGACCGCGACACTGCCGTCCCGGTCGCCGCTGATGGTGTTGTCGAGCGCGGTGACCTTGAGTTCGTCGGTGCGGCACTTGGACGCCTTGCCGCTGCCGCCGCCCGAGGTAGTGCCGTTGCCGGCGCTCGTGCCCTGACCGCCGCTGCTGCTCTTGCCGGTGGAGTTGTCTCCTCCGCCCTGGCTTCCGCCTTGGCTGCCCTGGCTGTTGCCGCCCTGGCTTCCGCCCGAGTTCGACGTGTTGGGCGAGGCGGGCGCCTGACCGTTCGATGCGTTGGACGAAGCCCCTTGCGCGGCGCCGGAGTCCGAGTCCTGGCAGGCGGTCATCAGCAGGGCGCCGGCGACGAGGGCTGCGGAGGCGAGGACGGTCTGGCGACGGTTGGCGGACATCAAAAACCCCTTGGTATCGCGTAGTTGAAGCCTTTGTGGAGCCGGGCTTCTCGGTGCTTGCATGATCACTATGTCCGCGCCGGGAACCCCTGGGGAACCGACGTCGACGATCCACGACAGCGCTGTCACCAACCAGTGACACGGTCACAGAACGCAACAGCCCGCTCGCCGAGGCGTTCGCCCTCACCCACGACAAGCCCCTGACCAGCAACAATGCCGTCGCGGCAAACCCATCGAACTGGCCTGCGAACAAGCTCTCAGCGCTGCGTCCCGGTAACCGCCTCGTCACGGAGGTCCCGGCGTCCGCACCGTCCCGCCGGGCGTCCGATGGGCCCCACGCGAGACGCCGTCCCCTCACCGGCCTCCGCAAGACCCGCGGTTAGGGTCGACCACATGACGACTTCCCTCACCGGCAGCGCCTTCGATTCGCTTCTCCTCGACGCCGTGACCGACGCCGAGGCGCTGCGGGAGACCTACGCACTCCCCAGTGACGCGGCCGTGCGCAAGCAGATGACCGAACTCACGGACCAGACCCGGGCACTGATCGGCTGCTCGTCACTGGTTCTGGTCGCGAGCGCCGATGCCGAGGGCAATTGCGATGTCTCCCCGCGCGGGGGCCCGGCCGGGTTTGTCGCCGTCTTGGACTCGCGGACGCTGGCGATACCCGACGCGACCGGCAACAAGCGTCTGGACACGTTGCGGAACGTCGTCACCACCGGGCGCGCCGGACTCCTGTTCGTCATCCCGGGCCGCACCACGACGCTCCGGGTCAACGGCCGCGCCTGCGTCTCCACCCGCCCGGAGCTGCTGTCGCAACTGACCGCCGTCGGCAAGCCGCCGGCCAGCGCGCTGGTGGTGGGGATCGAGGAGGTCTACCCCCACTGCCCCAAGTCGCTCATGCGCAGCGGCGCCTGGAAACCGGAGGAGTGGCTCCCGACGGACGCCCAGCCGACCTCGGCCGAGGTGACGCTGGCACAACTGCGCATGCCGGAGCTGACGATCGCCGACATCCGGCAGGCGGAGGCGGATTCGCTGAAGTACCGGTACGAGTAGCGTGGGGCCGTCTGCCGCGACGGCGGCGTCAGGCCTTCCGGCGCGGGGTACACGGCGATGTCGGCGAGGGCGCGGGGGTCCTGGGCTTGATGCTGGTCGAAGTACTGGCCGTAGCGCGCGAGCAGGTCGAGCACCTCGGCGCGGTCCGACAGGCTCGGCGTGCGGCCCGCCCTCGATTCGTTCGCCTGGCTCTCGGGCGTGTCGTCAGCCACGCGACCAGCGCGGTGGCGAGCACGGCAACGAACACCCTGGCGCGGCAGGCGCCGCAGTCGTGCTGCTCGCCGGTGCCGCGTTCGTTCAGGCTCGGCGGAAGCCGAAGCGGACGAGGGCGTGACCAGCGCGTCGGATGCTCCGTTCGCCGCGCCCGCCGGTTTGTGTCGACACCTTGACGTCGTGTCATTGGTAGGCTCCCCGGGCCTGGACGAATGCCTGCGGGAGTGTCGTGAGTAATCAGCCGAAATGGGCGTGGTGGGTCGTGGGGATCGTGATCCCGGTCGTCGGGATCATCGTGTCCATCCAGTTGGCTTCCAAATCGGATTCCGGTGCCAAGTCGGATGCCGGGAGCCAGTCGCAGTCGGCGAGTTCAGGTGCGTCCGCGACCGGTGGGTCCGGGGTCGGGTCCGCCTCCGGTGGGTCCGAGTCCAAGGCGGCGACGCCGCCCGCGGCGGACCAGCCCGCGAAGGTGTTCGCGGGGCCGCTGAAGATCACCCTCACGGAGGACTCCAGCTACGTCGATCTGGACAACTCCAAGCCGTTTCCCGGTCCTTCCGACAAGGGTGCCGACGTCACGACCGGGTTCATGCTGCCGACCCAGGACCTCTACCCGCCCAAGAGCGGCAACGTCATGGCTGTCTCGTCGCCCGACGGCCCGGAGCCGACCAAGGCCGACTGCCTGAGCCTCATCCAGAAGAACGGCACGTACACCAGCGGCAAGCTGACCTCGGGCACCCGTCTCTGTCTCCAGACGGACGAGGGCCGCATCGCCTACCTCCGCCTCACCGCGGTGCCGACCCGCAAGGCGCTCATGTTCGAAGCGACGGTGTGGGAGTAGACCACGCCGCGTCCGGCTACTCCTGGCCGGGGAACGGCACAGCGGCTCAGGCACGCGACGCTTGGGCCGCCGCTGCCGTGGCGCTCCCACCCGGCACCCTCGTCACCGCCGAGGTGGTCGCCCGGCAGCCCTTCGGCGTATTCATCCGCATCGACTCGGTTCCGGACGCCCTCGGCCTCAACGAACTTCCCAACCTGCCGGACGGCGTACTACCCACGTGCGGAACGCGCGTGTGCGGCACGGTGCTCGACCACACGCCGCGCAACCGCCAGGTCCGTGTCCGGTTCACGCCGCAGAGCGGCTGAGACGCGCGATCGTCGGCACCCCTGGTCACACGCCCTCGTGGTCTCCAGCCCGGGCTACCGCGACGTGTAGTAGACGTATGCGGCCAAGCCGGCCGGCGGGATCAGCTGGAAGAGCAAGACCTTGACCTTCCCGCCCGGCGTCAGCGGGCGGCGCGGACCCGTATGGCCCGGCTGGGGTGGCGTGTAGTAGCCGTCCGAGCCGCCCGTGCCGTGGCATCCCGGGCAGGGCTGCATCGACTGGCCCTGGCCTGAGCCGCCGCAGCCCGAGCAGGCGTAGCCGTTGTCGGATCCCATGCCGAATTGGCCCGCTCCACCGCAGGCTTGGCAGGCGCCGTAGACCGGTACGAGGCGCGCGCCGCCGCATACACCGCAGTTCCCCACCGTGACTCCCCACCCCGCGCAACGAGCCGAACGAGTGTGCCCCAACGGTCTCTTTGTACCCGGTGCGCGGGGCTGCCGCGTGCGGCAGGGGGTGCTCGGTGCCTCCGTGGCAAAATCGGCGGGTGTTCATCGGGATGCTGGGACCCTTCGAGGTGCGGATCGACGGCGGCGGTTCGGCCGACGTGCCGGGGGCGCGGTTGCGCGGGTTGTTGGTCGCCCTCGCGCTGCGGCCTGGGCGGACGGTGTCGAAAGCCGCCCTCGTGGACTGGGTCTGGGGGGACGAGCCCCCGGCCGAGGCGACGAACGCCTTGCAGCGGCTGGTGTCCCGGCTGCGGAAGGTGCTGCCGGAAGGCGCCATCGAGGGCGGGACGGACGGCTACCGGCTGACCGTCGCACCGGACGACGTCGACGCGGTGCGGTTCGAACGGCTGGTGCAGGCGAGCCGGACTCACGCCGACGGCAATCCCCGGCCCCGGACGGAATCCCGCCTGCGCATGCTGCGCGAGGCGTTGGAACTGTGGCGCGGCCCCGCCCTGCAAGACGTCGGCCCGCAGCACAGTGCCGCCTTCGATGCCGCGGTGGTGCGGTTGGAGAACTTGCGGCTGGTCGCGACCGAGGAGCGCGTCGACGCCGAGGTCGCGCTCGGGCGCGGCGCGGACATGGTCACCGAGCTGACCGACCTGGTGGCCGCGCATCCGTTGCGGGAGCGGCCGGTGGCGGCGTTGATGCGGGCGCTGGTCGCGGCGGGACGCGGCAGCGAGGCGCTGCTGGTGTACCAGCGAGCCCGCGAGGCGCTTGCCGACGCGCTCGGCGTGGACCCCTCCCCCGAACTGGCGGCGTTGCATGTGGCTTTGCTGCGGGGCGAGCTGGGGGCGAAGCCGGAGAGCCGGAAGACGAACCTGCGAGCCGAGCTGACGTCGTTCGTCGGCCGGGAAGCCGATGTCGAGGCGCTGCGCGGGCTGGTGTCCGGGCATCGGCTCACGACGGTGATCGGGCCCGGCGGCGCCGGGAAGACCCGCCTGGCGACGGAGGCCGCGCGCACGATGCTCGGCGATCTGCCGGACGGGGTGTGGCTGGTCGAGCTGGCCGCCATCGGCGCGGACGGGGACGCGGCGCACACCCGCCGGGCGGAAGCCGCTCCGCCGACGGCGCACGTCGCACAAGCGACGCTGTCCGCGCTCGGCCTGCGCGACGCCCTCCTCGGCGGCAGCGCCAACACCGAGCTGACGGACCGTCTGATCGCGGCGATCCGTGACCGTGAGGCGCTGCTGATCCTGGACAACTGCGAGCACGTCGTCGAGTCGGCGGCCGTGTTCGCGCACCGCCTGCTCGGCGAGTGCCGCCGTCTGCGCGTGCTGGCGACGAGCCGGGAGCCGTTGGGCATCACCGGGGAGGCGTTGTGGCGCGTCGAGCCCCTTCGCCTGCCGGCCGCGCGAGCGGGTGCGGGCGGTATGGGTGCGGGGACGGCGGCGGACATCGCCGACTCCCCCGCGGTCCGGCTGCTCCTCGACCGGGCCAGGGCGGTCCGCGGAGACCTCGCCTTCGGTGCGGGCACCCCCGCGGGTTCGGCCGGGTCCGGCAGGTCGGGCACCTCGGGAGCTTCGGGCACCCCGGGCACCCCGGGCGACCCGAGCGACCCGCTCGCCGTCTCCCCCTCCCCCACCACCCTCGCCACCCTGGCCCAGATCTGCCGGGCCCTCGACGGCATGCCCCTCGCCATCGAACTCGCCGCCGCCCGGCTCCGCACCATGTCGCCCGAGCAGCTCGCGGGACGGCTCGACGACCGTTTCGCCCTCCTCAACGCCGGCAGCCGTACCGCGCTCCCCCGGCACAAGACCCTGCGCGCGGTGGTCGACTGGAGTTGGGAACTCCTGACCGACGCCGAGCGCAGTGTGCTGCGCAGGCTGTCGGTGTTCTCCGGCGGGGCGACGCTCGAGGCGGCCGAGTCCGTATGCGCGGGCGACGGCGTCGAGGAGTGGCAGGTCCTGGAGCTGCTCACCGCGCTCACCGAGAAGTCGCTGGTAAGGACCGACAACGACGCGGCTCCGCGCTACCGCATGCTCGGCACCATCAAGGAGTACGCCGCCGGGCAGCTCGGCCGTGCGGGTGAAGCGGAAGCCGCCCGGCACGCCCACCGCGACTTCTTCATCGCGCTCACCGAGGGTGCCGAGCCCGAGCTGCGCCGGGCCGCGCAAGTGACGTGGTTGCGGGCGTTGGAAGCCGAGTACGACAACATCGGCGCGGCCATGCGCGGCGCGCTCGCGGCCGGCGAGGCGCAGGCGGCGATGCGGCTGGCGGGCGGTGCGGGCTGGTACTGGTGGCTGGCCGGGCACAAGACCGAGGCGGCGGAGCTGATTTCCGCGGCGACGCGGCTGCCGGGCGAGGTGACCGACGACGTCCGGGCGACCGTGTACGCGCTGATGGTCATGTTCCTGACCTCGGGCCGCGGCGACGAGCACCAGGCCGCGGAGTGGATCCGCAAAGCGCACGAAGCCAGGTCGCGGATCGCGGACGGCGGGCATCCGCTGCTGGGTTTCATCATCCCGCTGGAACGTCTGCTGAACGCGCCGGAGACGGTGGTGGAGGCGTTCGAGGCGCTGCTGGACGATCCGGATCCGTGGGCGCGCGCGCTGGCCCGGCTGCAAGCGGGCAAGACGCGGGTCATTCTCGGCCGCGGCGGCCGGGAGGCGGATGCGTGTCTGGAGACGGCGCTGGCCGAGTTCCGGGCCCTCGGGGAGCGGTACGGGACGTCGTTCGCCCTCACCGAGCTGGCCGAGCGGATCGCGGTGCGCGGCGAAGTCACCGCCGCCTGTGCATACTTCGAGGAAGCCATCGCCCTGGTGGCGGAACTCGGGGTGGCCGACGACGTGATCCGGATGCGCGCCCGCCAGGCACAGCTCTACTGGCAGGCCGGCGACGACGAGGCCGCCACGAAGGCCATCGCGGACGGGGAACGCTACGCGGAAGGCGTCACCTGGCCCGACGCGTTGTCCGAACTCGCCTTCGCCAAGTCCGGGCTCGCCCGCTGGCGCGGCGACACCGCGGAAGCGTCCGAGCAACTCCGCGCCGCGATGGCGCTGGTCGACGACCAGGACGAGCCGAACGTCCGCGCGCTTACCCACCACCTGCTCGGCTACCTCGCCCCCGACGCCGCGACGGCCCGCGCCGAGCACGCCGTCGCTTACCGGGCAGCCACCTCGGCCGGCCACCCCACCTTCATCGCGCAGATCCTCGTCGGCATCGCCGACGTGGCCCTGCGGGACGACGACCCCGCGCAGGCCGCCCGGCTGCTCGCGGCCGCCACGGGCCTCCGCGGGCTGCCGGACAGTTCGCACCCGGATGTGCGGCGTATCGAGCGGGAAGCCCGAAGCCGCCTCGGCGACGCGGAGTTCGCCGAGGCGGCCCGGGAGGGAGCGGATGCCGACTGGTCGCAATTGGCCGAGGTCACCCTCGCGCGGTGACGGCGGCCGGAGTCACGCCCGCTTCTTGAACGTGGAGACCGCCCACGCGTAGCCGACGATCGCGAAGCCGATGGACCAGGCGAACGCCGCGACCGTGTCCCCGGTCGACGCGTGCTGCCCGTCGAGCAGTCCGCGCAGGGTTTCGATGATCGGGGTGAACGGCTGGTACTCGACGAACTGCCGGACGCCCGTCCCCATCGTGTCGGCCGGGACGAACGCGCTGCTCACGAACGGCAGCATGATCAGCGGCACGGTCGCCAACCCCGCGGACTCCGGCGTCTTCGCGGCCAGCCCCAGCGCCACGGTCAGCCACGCCGCGCCGAAGCTCACCAGCAGCACGAGCCCGAACACGCCGAGCCAATCCGGCGCGCTCGCGTGCGGGTCGAACCCGAGCGTGAAGGCGACCGCGATGATCGCCGCGCACGCCACCATGCAGCGCACCGCCGTGACGACGACGTGCCCGTTCAGGACGGCGGCGCGGGACACGTCCATGGTCCGGAAGCGGTTGATGATGCCCTTGCGCATGTCGTCGTTGACGGCGGCGGAGGTCGCGCCGAGGCCGTAGCTGATGGCCATCACGAGGAGGCCGGGCGTCGCGTAGTCGATGTACTCGGCTTCGCCGGTGTCGAAGGCGCCGCCGAAGACTTCGACGAACATCAGCATCATGACGACCGGAAACAGGACCGACTGGAACACCGTGATGGGGTTCCGCATGCTGTGCCTGAGGTTGCGGCGCAGCATGATCATCGAGTCGCCCCACGACGACGACAGACGGTTCGGCGGGAGAGTGCTGCTCATTTTGCGACCGCCTCCAGGTGGGTCGTGCGCTCGGTCAGGGCGAGGAAGACGTCGTCGAGGTCCGGCGTGTGCACGGAGAGTTCCTCGGCGTTGAGGGCGTACTCGTCGAGCCGGTCCAGCAGGGACCGGAGCGACGCGGTGCCGGCGTCGCCGGGCACGCGCAGCGCGAGTTCCTGGTCGTCGCGGGTGGATCCGGGCAGGATCCGGGCCGCCGCGTCGAGCGTCTCGGCGTCCGCAAAGCGCAGCCGGACGTGGGTGCCGGGCACCTGCCGCTTCAGCTCGTCCGCGGTGCCTTCCGCGATGAGCCGGCCCTGGTCGAGGACGGCGATCCGGTCGGAGAGGTGGTCGGCCTCGTCGAGGTATTGGGTGGTGAGGAAGATCGTGGTGCCGGCGGCGACCAGCTCGCGGACGATCCCCCACATGGTGCGGCGGCTGCGCGGGTCGAGCCCGGTGGTCGGCTCGTCGAGGAAGATGATGCGCGGGCTGCCGACCAGCGTCATCGCCAGGTCGAGCTTGCGGCGCATGCCGCCCGAGTATGTCGACACGAGCTTCTGCGCGGACTCGACCAGGTCGAACCGTTCGAGCAGGTCGCCGACGAGCCGGTCGCCGGAGCGCAGCCGCCGCAAGTCGGCCATCATTTGGAGGTTCTCGCGGCCGGTGAGCAGGTCGTCGACGGCGGCGAACTGGCCGGTGACGCCGATGGCCGAGCGGACGGCCTTGGTCGCGGTGGCGACGTCGTGGCCGTCGACGTACACGGTCCCGGCGTCCGCCGTGATCAACGTGGTGAGGATGTTGACGGTCGTCGTCTTGCCCGCGCCGTTGGGGCCGAGCATCGAGAAGACCGTTCCCGCGGCGACCTCGAAGTCGATGCCGTCGAGCACCGCTTTGCCGCCGTACGCCTTGCGCAGCCCGGTCACTGCGATCGCGGATCGTGTTGTCATGACGACCACGTTCCTCGCCGGCCCTGACGCTGTTCTGACACCGCCCTGACACGGTGGCAGCTGCGCGTGTCCGCGGCCTGTCCGGCGCGCCGCCTGCGAGGACGCAGACGACGCACCGGACAGGGGAATTCCCTACGGCTGGTTCGGGTCCAGCAGGCAGAGGGTGTAGAGCGGGTCACTGCCCCGCTTCATCGTGTACGCAATGTCGGCCATCGTCGGGCACCCGGCGTCGTCGGCGGTGTCTTCGAGGCGGGCCATGACCTTCATCGGCTGCGGGTCGGTCGACGTGCACGGGACGACCTTCAGCTTCGGCTTGTCCAGGGTCCCGGCGTCGGAGACGCACTGGCCGACCTGCGGCCCGCTACCGGTGCCGGAAGCATCGTCGTCGTCATCGGGCAGGAAAGCGAGCGTGAAGAAGCCCGCGATCAGGATCGGCATCAACAGCCAAAGGATCACCGGCCTGCGGGTCAGCGGCTTGCCCTCTTGCATGGGCAGGACGGGGCTGCCCGGGACCGGGGGCGCGAGCCGCCGGATGCGGGCGTACGGGATGAGGTTCCAGAGCAGGGTCAGAGGCGCGAGGAGCAGCGAACCGATGCTCCACCAGCCCGATTTCAGCGTGCTCGCGGTCATCTTGCGAAACGTCGCAAGTCCGCAGGAACGGCAGAACGGGCCGTTCAGGTGCTCCATGGACATGACGATGATGAAGCCGCGGTGCCCGCGCACGGTGGTTTCGGCTGCGGGAAAGGAACCGCAGAAGCGGCAGAAGACGACTTCGCCTACACCGTAGGGCGGTGTCGGCGGAGCGTTCGGGTCGGAGGGGGCCGGAGTGGCATCGGGTCTCGCCGCAAAGGGATTCGCACCGTGCGCGGGCATGCTCAAGGAAGCCTCATCGGGGAAGGTCAGGCCGTGTGGTGGGAGCCCCCGCACGTTAATGCATGTCGCGCGCCTTGCAACAGGGAAGTCGGAACGATTCATCACCCGGTAACGCACGGCATCGGGCGGCCGCGTGGCGCAGACGTGAAGAACCTGTCCGACGAAAGCGCATCGGTCGGCGTCGCCGTGCTGCTGGGCGGCGAGGACGCATTGGACCCGTGGGTTCCGCCCGCCGGCTGGTCGTCCGGGGTGCGGTGCACGAAGTGTCTCCAAGGGTGCGGGCTGGGCGGGCTTGTCAGGCTCGCCGGCTGGTCGTGTCCCGGTTGCCCGCATGGGCGGCGGCCCACGCACGGAGTTCGGTGCGGCGGAGTTTGCCGGTCCCGGTGCGCGGGAGAGCGTCGACGAATTCGACGGCGCGGGGGTACTTGTAGGGGGCGATGGCGGCTTTGGTGAAGGCCTGGAGCGCTTTGGCGGTGTCGTCGCCGGACGGGACGCCGGGGCGGAGCACGACGTAGGCCTTGACGATGGTGCCGCGCGCTTCGTCGGGGGCGCCGACGACGCCGCATTCGAGGACGTCGGGGTGGGCGAGGAGGGCGTCTTCGACTTCGGGGCCGGCGATGTTGTAGCCGGAGGAGACGATCATGTCGTCGCTGCGGGCCTGGTACCAGAAGTAGCCGTCGGCATCGCGGATATAGGTGTCCCCGGTGTAGTTCCAGCCGTCGCGGACGTACGCGGCCTGGCGTTCGTCGTCGAGGTAGCGGCATCCGGTGGGGCCTTTGACGACGAGCGGGCCGGGCTCACCGTCGGGGGCGGGGGTGCCGTCGGCGCCGAGGACTTCGGCCCGGTAGCCGGGTACCGGCAGGCCGGTGGCGCCGGGGCGGATCGCGTCGTCGGCGGCCGAGATGAACACGTGCAGCATTTCGGTGGCGCCGATGCCGTCGATGATCCGCAGGCCGGTGGCGTCGCGGAACCGGTGCCACACGTCGGCGGGCAGCGCCTCCCCCGCCGACACGCAGCGCCGCAGTCCGGCGAGGCGTGCGGCGGCGCCGGTGGCGATCACCGCGCGGTAGAACGTGGGCGCGGTGAACAGCACCTGGACGCCGAACCGGTCGATCAGGTCGACGAGTTCCTCGGGGGTGGCGCGTTCCACGAGCAGCGTGGACGCGCCGGCGCGGAGCGGGAAGACGACGAGTCCGCCGAGGCCGAACGTGAAGCCGAGCGGCGGTGTGCCGGTGAAGACGTCGTCGGGGCGTGGGGCGAGCACGTGCCGGGAGAACGTGTCGGCGTTGGCGAGGACGTCGCGGTGGAAGTGCAGGGTGGCCTTGGGCCGCCCGGTGGTGCCGGAGGTGAACGCGACGAGGGCGACGTCGTCGGCGGCGGTGTCCACCGGTGGGAAGTCGGCGTCGCCGACGGCTGCGCAGCGGGCGGTCAGGTCGGCGTCGCCGGGGCCGCCGTAGGCGATCGTGGCGAGGCCGGGGACTGCGGCGGTGTCGAGTTCGCCGAGGAACCGGTGGTCGCAGATGGCGACCACGGGCGTGCTGATCGCGCACAGGGTGGCGAGTTCGTGGGCGCGGAGCAGCGGCATGGTGGTGACGACGACGCCGCCCGCGCGCAGGACGCCGAACCAACCGGCGACCAGCCACGGGTTGTTCGGGCCGCGGAGCAGCACGCGGTTGCCGGGGACCAGGCCGTGGTCGTCGACGAGGACGCGGGCGACCTGCCGGGCGGCGCGTTGCAGGTCGGCGTAGGTCCAGGTCTCGTCGGGGGTGCGCAGGCACGCGCGGTCGGCGCCGTGCCGGGCCGCGGTGTCGTCGAGCAGGGCGACCGCGCAGTTCAGCCGGTCGGGGTACACCAGCTCGGGCAGCTCGAACAGGAGTTCCGGCCACTGCTCGAAGGGGGGCAGGCGGTCGCGGCAGAACGTATCGACATGAGCGGACGGGGACAGCTCCATGAGCGGGCACCTCGCCGGGACGTCATCGGGGTCCGGAAGCCAAGTATCTCGCGTTGATGACGGCAGTCAATGAGGCGCGATGGAATGATGAAGGGGAGCCCGCGCAGCGGTCGGGGCCCCCGGAGTGGTCCCGGCGGCCCCGTCGCGGTGTAGGTGGGTTGTGCGTGGCCGGCGTCAGCCTCCGACCTTCGCCGGGAGGTCGGAGTCCCGGATGGCATCCGCCCACGGATAGTGCAGGGGGTCGATGAGGCGGAACGGCGCGTCGGCGAGGATCTCCGTGTCGGGGTGGTGCGGTTCCGCGGCGCGGAGGGCGCGGGCGGCTTCGGCGGGGTCGCCTTCGACGTACGCGATGTCGAGTTCGAGGTCGGCGCGGGTTCCCGAAGCCAGCGTCCATATCGCGTGGACGCCGTCCACGCCGGTCAGGCGGGCGGCGCGGGCGCGGGCCGCGTCGGAGGCGCCGCGGCGCTGGGTGACGACGATGCCGGTGTGGCCGACGAACGGGACTTCCTCGGCGGGAAGTTTGATGGCGGGATCGCCGCTCGCGACGGCGCCGGTGAACACGTCGCCGTCGCGGACGGTCTTCTTGTCGGCGGGGAACTCCATGCGGCCGGCGGCGACGAGGCGGTCGCGCAGACCGGTCATGCCCGCGAAGGCGGCGCCGGGGTCGCCGACGAGGGTGTAGATCGTGAGGAAGGTCGAGCGGCCGGCGGCGAACGGGGAGTCGGGCGCCGTGATGCGGGCGGCGTGCAAATCGGGGGTGGCGACGTAGCGGCGGCTTTGCAGGACGCCGTCGAGGAGCAGGTTCGGCGGGGTGTGCTCCAGGTCGTACCAGCGGTTCCAGGCTTCGATGACGTCCGCGTCGCAGTCGAGCGCGGCGAAGATGATGCCGGTGGGGTGCATGCGGGTGGCTCCTTTCGCGTCGTACGCGGTGCGCACGGCCGCCCCGAGGGTGCGGCCGTGCGGCGTGCGGATCACACGGTGGACCAGGGACGCGGCGAAAGCCAGGGTGACGCGGGTCAGTCCACGGCCCGCCAGCGGCTGCCGCGCCCGGGACGCCGCTCCCCCGAGACAAGGCCGCGGGCTTCCAGGGCGGCCAGGTAGGCGAGCATGTCGACGAGGGCGGCGTGCAGTGCGAAGCCGCGCAGCCGGGCCGGGGGTCGGCGCGGGGTCACGGCGGCGGCGACGTCCCAGGCCGTGGCCGGGCCCAGTTCGCGCAGTGCGGTGCGCACGGCGGTCAGCTTGTCGGTGTGGTGGCCGCGGAGCGTGTCGAGCCGGTGGTGGAGGCCGTGGAAGCGGTGCTCGTGGGCGGGGAGGACCTCGTCCGGCTGGTAGCGGGCGAGGCGGTCGAGGGCGTCGAGGTAGTCGGCGAGCGGGTCGGGGCCGGCGTCGCCGACTTCGCCCATGACGACGACGGTGTCGGGCAGGACGTGGTCGCCGGTCAGCAGGAGCCGTTCGCGGTCCTCCCAGAAGCACAGGTGGCCGGGCGAGTGTCCGGGTGTCCAGACGGCGGTGAGGTCCCAGCCGGGGACGTGCGGCTTGTCGCCGTCCTCCATCAGCACGTCCGGGCGGGGCATCCGGACCGCCGCGCGGACGATGTCGCGGGCGGCCGCCTCGACGACGTCGTCGGGTGCCCCGGCGGCCTGGAGGACGACCACGCGCCGCTCGTGCGGGGCGCGTTCGTAGTGGGCGAGCGCGGCGGCGTCGAGCGGGTGCAGCGACACCCACGCGCCGGAGCGTTCCCGGATCCGGCCGGCGAGACCGTAGTGGTCGAAGTGCGCGTGAGTGACCAGGACGCCCTGCACGTCGTCGACGGACGTGCCGATGCCGGCGAGTCCGGCGGTCAGCGCGTCGAACGCCTCGTCGGTGTCCCAGCCCGTGTCGACCAGGTAGGGCCCGGCATCGGTCTCGAACACGTACACGAGGACGTAGCGCGGGATGGCCGGCAGCGGCACGGGGATGCTCCACAGTCCCGGCCGGACTTGCTCGACGGGCGGCAGCGGGCGCCGGGGCCGGTCGGGGCGCGGAGTGGGTGCGGTGGCCGACATGAAAGCCACTGTAGGCCGAGGGTGGGGTGGGGCCGGCGCGGGCCTTGGGGGTGCGCGACCCCGGGGGGTGGTGCGCGGCCGGGGTGTGGCGTCGGGGCGGAATCGGCGGGCGGCCCGGGGAAAGTCCCCCAGGCCGCCCGTTCTCCTGCTGCCGGTGCGTCAGGACGCCGTGTAGACCGCTTCGCCTTCCACGTACGTCGCCAGGACACGGGTGTCCGCGATCTCCTCGGCGGGGTGCGTGTACGGGTCGCGGTCCAGGAGCACCAGGTCGGCGAGCTTGCCGGCCTCGATCGTGCCGGTCGTGTCCTCGGCGTGGTTCACGTACGCGGTGCCGACCGTGTACGCCGCCAGTGCGGCGGTCAGGTCGATCCGCTGCTCGGGCAGGAACACCGGCTCGTTCCCGCCCGGCAGCACGCGGTTGACCGCGACGTGGATGCCGGCCAGCGGGTCGGCGCTGCTGACCGGCCAGTCGCTGCCCGCGGCGAGGACCGCGCCGGCGCGCAGCAGGTCCCCGAACGGGTACTGCCAGGCGGCACGTTCGGTGCCGAGGAACGGGATGGTCAGCTCGTCCATCTGCGGTTCGTGCGCGGCCCACAGCGGCTGCGTGTTCGCGGTCACCCCGAGCGCGGCGAAACGCGGCACGTCGTCCGGGTGGACGACCTGCAGGTGCGCGATGTGGTGGCGGTGGTCGTTCATGCCGTTTGCGGCGCGGGCCTGCGCGACCGCGTCGAGCGCTTCGCGCGCGGCGCGGTCGCCGACGGCGTGGAAGTGGACCTGGAAGCCGTGCGCGTCGAGGACCTCGACGTAGCCGCGGAGCGCCTCGGGGTCGACGAAGCTCAGGCCGCTGTTGCCGGTACGGCAGCCGCAGCCGTCGAAGTAGGCGTCGCCCATCGCGGCGGTGAAGTTCTCCGCGACACCGTCCTGCATGATCTTGACGGTGCGGGTGCGGAACCGCCCGACGGTGTTCCGCTCCCGGTGCGCCAGCAACTGCGGCACCTGCTCCGCGCCGGCGTTGCGGTCCCACCACAGAGCGCCGTTCACGCGGCCGGTGAGGGTGCCGTCGGCGGCGGCCGTCAAGTAGGCGGGGAGCGCGTCGAACGCGCCGTGGTCGGAGCCGACCATGGCGTCCTGCCACGCGGTGACGCCGAGCGCGTGCAGGTGCGCCTGGCCCGCGAGGAGGGCGCGCAGGCCGTCGGCGGCGGACGCCCTCGGCAGGTGCCGGCCGACCAGCGCGGCGGCGCCCTCGTGCAAGGTGCCCTGCGGGAAGCCGTCGGCTTCGCGTTCGATGCGGCCGTCGGCCGGGTCGGGCGTGCCGGCGTCGACGCCCGCGATTTCGAGGGCGCGGGTGTTGACCCACACGCCGTGGCCGTCCGCGTTGACAAGGTGGACCGGGCGGTCGGGCACGGCCGCGTCGAGGAGGGTCCGCGACGGAGTGCCGCCGGGGAACCAGTCCATGAGCCAGCCGCCGCCCTGGATCCACTCCTCGTCGGGGTGGCCGTCCGCGTAGGCGCGGACCTTCGCGACCGCGTCCTCGGCGCCGGAGGCTTCGGACAGGTCGCAGCGGATCAAGGTCATGCCCGCGAACGCGGGGTGGACGTGCGCGTCCTGGAAACCGGGGAGGAGGGCCCGGCCGGCCAGGTCGACGACCTCGGTGCCGGAGCCGACGAAGTCGCGCACGTCGGCGTCGTGGCCGACGGCCACGACGCGGCCACCGCGGACCGCGACCGCCGTGGCCCGGCGGCGCGCCGCGTCCAGGGTGTGCACGGATCCGCCGCGGAAGACGAGATCGGCGGGGGTTGGCATGGTAAGTGCTCCAGGGAAAGAAGCCGGGCTGTGGACGAACAGGGCGAGATTCACCCCGAGGGGTGGTCGTCCACAGGCCGGACGGTCAGGGATGTGACAACACGCGGACACGGCGGGCAGAGTCGACACGTCGGAACAGCAGACCGCGCAAAGCAGTTGCCCAACCGACGGCGGAGGAGGCGGGGGAGGGCCCTTCGACGCCAACCGAAACCAGACGGTGGAGGGAGAGGGAGGGCCCGGAGGAGGCGGGCAGGGGCCGAGTCGAACTCGGCCCCCGGCTCAGCCCCCCTCCACCGCCGCCAACGCCCTCCGGCTCTCCGCAATCCGGTCCGGATCCCAGCCCGGCCCCGGTACCGAGTCGATCAGCAGCCGCGTATACGGGTGCTGCGGCCGGCTCAGCACGTCCGTCGTGCGGCCTTCCTCCACGACCCGCCCGTTGCGCAGCACGACCACGTCGTCCGTGATGTGCCGGACGACCGCGAGGTCGTGGCTGACGAACAGGTAGCCGATGCCCTGTTCCCGCCGGATCCGGCCGAGCAGGTCGAGGATCTGCGCCTGGATCGACACGTCCAGTGCCGCGACGGCCTCGTCGAGGATCAGCACCCGCGGCCCCGCGGCGAGCGCCCGCGCGATCGCCACACGCTGCCGCTGCCCACCGGAAAGCCGCTTGGGCAGCGCCCCGGCTTCCCGCTCGCCGAGCCCGACCTGGTCGAGGAGTTCCTCGACCCGCGCGTCCCGGCCTGCCTTGTCCGCGTGGTCGCCGTGCAGCCGCAGCACCTCGTCGATGCAGTCCCGCACGGTGATCCGCGGGTCGAGCGACAGGTACGGGTCCTGGAAGACCATCTGGATCTCCCGGGCCCGCGCCAGCCGTTCGGCGCGCCCGCGGGGCTTCCTCCCGCGTTCCCGGCCGCCCAGCGCGATGCTGCCCGCGTCCGGGGTGTCCAGCCCCACGACCATGCGAATGGTCGTCGTCTTGCCCGACCCCGATTCGCCGACGATCCCCAGCGACCCGCCCGGCGGCAGCGTGAAACTCACATCGTCCACCGCTTTGTGGTCCCCGAACGACCGGCACAGTCCGCGGACTTCCAGCGTCTCCCCGGCAACCGCGGCCGGCTCGGTCCCGATCGCCGCGGCTTCCGTCTTCGATTCGGCCTTCACGCCAAAATCCCTTCGTCGGCCCGCAGGCACGCCACTGCCCCGCCGTCGTCGGCCTTCAGCACGGGCGTCTCGACACGGCACCGGTCCTCGGCGAACGCACACCGGGCCGCGAACGCGCACCCGGGCGGGTTCTCCGCCAGCGACACCGGCCGGCCCGGGATCGGACGCGGCGGTTCCGCGTCCTCCTCCAGGCTGGGCGTGGACGCCAGCAGTCCGGCGGTGTAGGGGTGCCGCGGCGCCGCGAACAGCTGCTCCGCCGTGCGGGTTTCCACGATCCGCCCGGCATACATGACATAGACCCGGTGGCAGATGGCCGCGGCCAGTTCCAGGTCGTGCGTGACGAACAGCATGCCCGTCCCGTGCTCGGCCTGGAGCCGCCGCAGGATGCCGATGACCTCGGCCTGCGTCGTCACGTCGAGCGCGGTGGTCGGCTCGTCGGCGAGCAGCAGCGACGGGTCGCCCGTCAACGCCGCCGCGATGACCACGCGCTGCAGCATGCCGCCGGAGAACTGGTGCGGGAAGCGCTTCAGCGCACCCTTCGGGTCACGGATGCCGACCTCGGTGAGGAGTTCCTCGGCACGCGCGTAGGCCTTCTCCTTGGAGACGCCGGCGGCGCGCATGCCTTCGGTGAGGAAGTCCCCGACCCGGCGCATCGGGTTGACCGATGCGCGCGGGTCCTGGAACACCATGGCGACCTGCTTGGCCCGGAGCTGCTTGAGGGCGGCCCGGTCCATGCTCAGGACGTCGTTGTCGCCGACGCGGACCTCGCCGCCGGTCTTCGCGTGCTCGGGCGTGAGCCCGAGCACGGTCCGGCAGGCGACGGACTTGCCGGAGCCGGACTCCCCCACGAGGCCCACGACTTCGCCGGCTTCGACGGTCAGGCTGATCTCGTCGAGGATCGGCCGGGCCGCGCCTTTGGCCAGCGCGATGGAGAGGTTGTCGATTTCGAGGAGGGCCATGGTCTACTTCTCCCGCTTCGCGACCCGGTCGGAGATGCCTTCGCCGACGATTCCGAACGCGACGACCGCGACGATGATGGCGAAGCACGGGGCGAGGCCCGGCATGAACGCGTCCTTCATGATGGCGCTTTGGCCTTCGTTGACCATGGTGCCCCAGTCCGCGGTCGGCGGTTGGACGCCGAAGCCGAGGAAGGACAGGCCGGCGAGTTCCATCAGCGCGTACCCGAAGTTGATCGTGGACTGCGCCAGGACACTCGGCACGATGTTTGGCAGCAGGTGCTTGGTGCAGATCACCCAGCCGGACCAGCCTTGGACCCGGTAGGACTCGATGTAAGGCCGGGCCTTTTCCTGCACGGCGACGCTGCGCACGTACCGGCCGACGTACGGCGAGTACGCGACCGTCATCGCGATGACCGGCGCCGTGAGGCCCGCGTCGAACATCGCGACGCACAGGATCGCGAGGAGCATCGCCGGGAAGGCGAACATCGCGTCCATGGTGCGGGAGAGGAAGCTGTCCACCCAGCCGCCGCGCCATGCCGCCACGATGCCGAGGGCGATGCCGATGACCGTGGAGATGACGACGACGAGCAGCGGCCCGAGGAGGCCGGTGCGGGCGCCGAAGATGAGGCGGCTGAGGACGTCGCGGCCGGACTGGTCGGTGCCGAGGAGGTGGTCGGCGGACGAGCCGGCGAGCGAGTTGCCCAGGTCGATGGCGTTCGGGTCGTAGGGCGCGATGAGCGGCGCGAAGATCGCCATCAGCGTCAGCAGGACGAGGACGACGACGGCGCCGGTGAACAGCGGGCCCTGCGCGGCGATACCGCGCAGCCGGGCGGTGGCGCCGCGCCGGGTGGGCGCGGCGGCCGTGGCGGTGGCAGCGGTCATGACGCACCTCGCCGTTTCGTGGACTGGGTCAGGCTCAGTCGCGGGTCGATCAGGGGTTGCAGGAGGTCGACGATGAGGTTGACGATCACGAACACCGCGACGATGAGGAGCGTGAGTGCCTGGACCACCGGGAAGTCCTTGTTCGTGACCGAGCGGATGAGCAGGGAGCCCACGCCGTCGGTGCTGAACACGGTCTCCACGATCGACGTCGACACCAAGAGGCCGGCGACCATCGTGCCGATGACCGTGACGATCGGGCCGAGGGCGTTCCGCAGGACGTGCTTGCGCACGACCTCGCCGCCGGCGACGCCGCGGGAGCGGGCCACCTCGACGTGTTCGCGGCCGAGTTCGTCGAGCATGGCGGCCCGGGTCACGCGGGCCAGGAGACCGGTGAAGGTCAAGGCCAGCGCGATTGCGGGCAGGGTGAGGTGCTGGATGCGGCCGCCGAAGCCGTCCTCGCTGCCGGATCCGTAGGACGGGAACCAGCCGAGCATCCGGGAGAACACCGCGATCAGCACGAGGCCGGAGGCGAACGCCGGGGTCGCGGTGGAGACGCCGGTGCCGATGAGGACCGTGCGGTCGACGATGCCGGGCTTGAGGGCGCTGATGATGCCGAGGCCGATGCCGAACACGCAGATGAGGACCATCGAGTAGCCGATGAGCCACAGGGTGGTGGGCAGCTTGTCACCGATGAGATGGCCGACGTCCTGGCGGAACTGGACCGAACGGCCGAAGTCGCCGGTGAGCACGTCGCCGAGCCACTTGAAGTACTGCGTGAAGAACGGGTCGTCCAGGTGGTACTGCTCGGTGACGGCGGCGCGCGTCTGGGGCGTGATCGGCCGGCCGCGCATGAGGAAGGTGACGGGGTCGCCCGGGGCCAGGTGCACGGCGCTGAAGACCACGAAGGAGGTCACCAGCAGCACGAGCACCAGGCCCAGGACGCGTCCGGAAATGTAGCGGACCATCAGCTCGCGGACCCCAGCTGCGCCGCCCACGGGTAGGACATCATGGCCATCGTCGGCGTGGCACCGGTGATCTTGTTGCTCATGAAGACCGAGTACGGGGACTCGAACAGCGGAATTCCGGGCATTTCCCGCAGCAGGATGTCCTGGAGCTTGAGCGCGATGTCGGCGCGGGCGTTGTCGTCGGTGGTGGCGAGGGCCTGGTCGACGAGCTTGTCGTATTCCTCGTTGGACCACTTGCCGTAGTTGCCGAAGTCGCCGGTGTGCAGCGTCTGCAGCATTTCCAGCGGGTCGGGCGTCATGTCGTACGAGTTGGTGACGAGGATGTCGATGCCGTCACGGGTGGACGGGTCGGTGAACAGCGCGGTGTAGGCGTCGGGAGCGACCGACTTCAGCTCGACGTTCAGGCCGATGTCCTTGCCCGCCTGCTGGATGGCGTTGGCGCTGACGCTGATTTCCTGGGCGAGGTTGCTCGTCACGACGACGATCTTCTTGCCGTCGGCGCCGGCTTCCTGGATGAGCTTCTTGGCGCCGTCGACGTCGCGGGTCAGCTCCGGGAGCGCGGCCGAGGCGGCCTTGCCCTTCTCCGGGGCGATGCCGAACGCGTCGGGGATGAGCAGCGACTTGGCCGGCTTGCCATAGCCGTCGAGCGCGGCGTTGACGATGCCCTTGCGGTCGATCGCCATCGACAACGCCTTGCGGACGCGGACGTCGCCGAGCGGGCCGTTGAGGTTGGTGACCGCGGCGTTGTAGCCGCCGGTGTTGGCGCCGAAGTACAGCTTGCCGTTGCCGGAGCTGCCGAGCTTCTCGTACGAGTTGGTCGCGAGCATGTAGCCGCCGTCGACCTCGCCGGACAGAAGGGCGTTGGTGCGTGCCGACGGGTCGCTGATGAACACCAGCTTGACGTTGTCGATCTTCGGGGTGAGCGACTTGTCCCAGTAGTCCGGGAACTTCTTGAGGTTCATCGAGTCGCCGGTGTTCCAGCTGTCCAGCGCGTACGGGCCGGTGCAGTTGACCTTGGCACTGGGGTTGCCGTAGTTCTTGCCCGTCTTCTCGAGGAAGGCGGCGCTCTCGACGGTGCCGGGGGAAGCGGCGAGCTGCTCGTTGAGGAGGACGTCCGGCTTGCTCGTCTTGATGGTGACCTGCATCGGGCCGGTCTTCTCGACGGAGGTGACGTCGCGGAAGACGGTGCTCCACGAGGACGCGTTGGCCGGGTCGATGTGGCGCTTGATGCTGGCGACGGCGTCGTCGGCGGTCATGGTGGTGCCGTCGTGGAACTTGACGCCCTGGCGCATGGTGTAGACCCACGTCAGCGGGTCCGGGTGCTCGTACTTCTCGGCGAGGCCGGGGGCGATCTTGAAGTCCGGGGTGATGCGGAGCATCTGCTCGCAGACGTTCGCGAGGACCGTGTTCGGCGGGTAGTCGTAAGCGGCGACGTAGTCGAGTGTCTGCGGCTCGGCGTACAGCGACCAGGTGGCCGAGGCCATGTTGCCCTTGCCGGGCGGGGTGAGCGCCACGGTCTGGTACGGGGTGGGGCTGTTGCCTCCCCCGGACGGCCCGGAGTTGCCGTTGTTGTCGGAAGCGCCGCCGCATGCGGCGGCGGACACGGCGATGGCACCGACGAGTGCGGCTGTTCTGAGCATGCGCATGGGAACCACCCGTTTCGTGAGGTATTTCATGGAAGGCCGAAAACGGTCGAGCGGAAGGCCGAGGAATGCCTGGAGAAATGCGAAAAACAGACAGGTAGAGCCAGGGATGACACGGCGGGTGGCCGCCGCGAGGCACCGGAAAGCCGGGTTTCGGAGAACCGGACAGGTGGCGAGTATTGATGCGGGAACGGTCCCGCACAAGACTTTGCGGGAACGATTCTCAGCAGGTCATCCCAGGTGGCCGAGTGTTGGGCTCCGCACCTGTCAGCATGTAAGGATCCGGCTCATGAACGAACGTGACCGTCGGGTACGCCACGCCGCGCCACCCAGAGTTCGCCTGGTGGACGTGGCCCGTGAGGCGGGCCTTTCCAAAACCACCGTGTCCGCTGCCCTCAACGGCACCGGCCGGCTGTCCGCCGAGGTCCGCGCCCATGCGCGGGAAACCGCACGGCGCATGGGCTACCGGCCGAACGCCACCGCACGCCTCCTGCGCGCGGGGCACGCGCGCCTGATCGGTTTCACGGCGCGCGAGTACGTCGAAGCGCCGTGGTCGTACCTGGAGTCCCCGTACCTGTCCGAACTCACCCACACCACCGCACAACTGGCCCTGGAACACGGCTACGCGATGGTGCTCCTGCCGAACTGCTCGCCCCGCGACGAGTGGACGGACCTGCCGGTGGACGCGGTGATCCTCGCCGACCCGGAGGCCGACGACCCGCTGGTCGACGACTTCCTCGCCGCGGGCATCCCGGTGTTCACCGACCAGCGGGTGGAAGGCCGCCAAGGCGGCTACTGGGTCGACATCGACTACGACGCCGCGATGCGGTCCGTCCTCGACCACCTGGCCGCCCAGGGCGCCCGCGACATCGTGCTCATCGCGCCGCAGAACGACTCGCAGTGGGCGCAGCGCTCGATGGATTCCTACCTCGCCTGGTGCGGCGAACGGGGCATCGCGCCGCACGCCGTAGCCACCCAACGCCCGGGCAACGCGGCGGTGTTGAAGGCCGCCGACGAGGTCCTCAGCGAAGGTCCTCCCCCGGACGCCCTGTTCGCCTTGGCCGAGGTCAGCCCGCCGTTGATGATCGACGTGGCCCGCAAGCACGGCCTGTCGGTCCCCGACGACGTCCTTCTTGTCTGCTGCAGCGAAGACCCCGTTGCCGCCCACTGCGCGCCGCCCGTCACCACCCTGAGCATGCAGCCGTCCGCCATCGCCGCGGCGGGCATGGAACTTCTCCTCGACGCCCTGGAATCCGGCAACGTCGAACCGGCCGGCCGCGTCGTCCCCACCAGACTCGACGTCCGGGCGTCGTCGCTCCGGAAAACGCGCGAGTAACCCGGCCGGCTCACCCCTGCCCGCGCCACGCCGACGGCGGCGGCGCGGGCCGAGCGACGACAACAAGGCCCAGAGCCACGAGCGACAAACCAGCCATATCCCCCACGGGGGCGACACAGCCGCCGGAAACAGTCGCGCTCGACCGTGTGATCCGTGCCACACAGCAAGTGGACATGGCGTACGCCGATGGGGTGGCCCGTGGCGCAAAACACACTCCGCACCGACGGCCCCAAAGCCGAACGTGTCCAAACCGCAACGTCCATGACGGTCAGTCAGAGACAGCCGGGCCGCCGAGGACGGTCGGCCGGGTCCGCGCGGGCCACGCCCGGCACCCCTGCGGCCACCCTGCGCCGGTGACCTCGCCACCACATCGCAACACCCAGGCCGAAGCCCCATCCACCCCGTCCCGCTCCTTTCCTCCATCCGCCCGCCACCAACGCATGCCGCCCCCGCCGACCCCTGCCTGGGGTGGGATCCGGGGGCCGAGTCTCCGGGGCCGGCGGGCCGGAGGTGGCAACCAGGCGATCCGACACTCCCTCCCGTGGGTGCAGCGCCGCCGCCCGGACGGGATCATGGGCGGTATGCGATTCCCGCGCCGTCACCGACGGGCACCGGGCCCGGGCGGCGCCGCGAGCCCGCCGCACCCCCGCCCGGCGGCCGGCCACGGCGCGGCGGCCGAGACCAAAATCGAGGCCGGGGCCGACGCCGCGCGGGATGCCGGGGTGCTCGCCGATATCGCCGCTTCCGCCCTGCTCACCGGTAGCGCCGGCCCCGCGCGGCGGATCGCGGACGCGGCAGGCACCGCGATCGCGGTCCTCGACAGCGAGTGCCGGTGGCGCTACGTCAACGCCGCCTTCGTCCGCGTCGCCGGGCCCGCGGCGGCGGACGAACTGCTCGGGATACCGATCGAGGACACGGCGCTCGCCGCGGCCGCGGTCGTCGTGCGCGCCGTGCTGGCCGACGGCCGCACCCGCGACCACGCACTCGCCGCCGACGCCGGGACGGTGCTGCGGTTCCGGCGGCTCCCGGCAACCGCGGCCGACCCCCGGACCACGGTGTCGGCCTCTCCCCACCCCGCCGTCCTGGCCGTCCTCCTTCCCGCGCCGCAACGACAGCCCGGCGCCGACCAACCCCGCGAGCACCCCGCCGACCCGGAACCGCATCCCCACCCCGCGCCGCACCGGCGGCACGACGCCGAGCACACCCACGCCCGCCCCCGCGACACCCCCTCCGCCACCACAGACGACGCCCACCTGCGCCGGCTGACCCTCTTGGCCGCCGTCGCCGAACGCGTCGGGTCCACCCTGGACGTCGCGGCGACCTGCGCGGAACTCGCCGACATCACCGTGCCCGCCCTGGGGATCGTCGCGACGGTCGAGATACTGCCCGCCGGAACCGCCGAGACCGCCGAGCACGGTTCCGCACGACCGGCCGGGCCGCCGCACCTCCAGCGCTCCGGCGCGGCGCTCGCCGCGCACGTCGGTCCGCTCGAACTGCCGTGCCATGCCGTGCGCTACCCGCGGGACTCCCCCGTCGCCGTGTGCCTGCGCAGCGGCGAGCCGGTCGCGGTGTACCCACGCACGGACGAGGAACTCCGCTCGGTGGCACCGGACTCCGCAACGTTGGAGGTGTTCCGGTCGGCGGGTGTGCGGGCCGTGCTCGCGGTTCCGCTGGTCGCGCACCGGCGAACGGTGGGTGTGCTGGTGCTGGGCCGCGGCGGGGAGTCGCCGGGCGGCTTCGGTGCCGACGACGTGCGCACGGCGCGCGACGTCGCCGCGGGTGCCGCGGTGGCGATCGACCACGCGCGCCGGTACACGCGGGCGCAGGGCATCGCCCTGGAGTTGCAGCAGGCGCTGCTGACCGAGCCGGGCAAGCCGCATACGAACCTCGAACTGGCTTGGCGTTACTTGCCGTCGGGGACGGCGTCGGTGGTCGGCGGCGACTGGTACGAGGTGGTGCGGTTGTCGTTCGGCCGGACCCTGCTGGTGATCGGCGACGTCATGGGCCACGGTGTCGAGGCCGCGGTGGACATGAGCAACTATCGGGCCACGCTGCGGTATGTGGCCGCGATGGACTTGCCGCCGCACCGGATCCTGCGCCGCCTCGACGCGCTGATCTCCGAGGACGACGCCGCACGCCCCGCCACGTGTCTGCTGGCGTTGGCCGATCCGAACCGGGCCCGGTGGACGGTGTCGAGTGCCGGCCATCTGCCGCCCGCGCTGGTTTCCGCGGCGGGCCCGACCCGGTTGCTGGACGTGCCGACCGGTCCGCCGCTCGGCACCGGCGTGGGCGGCTACGAGCAGACCACGCACGAACTCGTGCCCGACGAAACCCTGTTGCTCTACACCGACGGCCTGGTGGAGCGCCGCGACCAGGACATCGACGTGTCCCTGGCCGGACTCACGGCGCTGCGCCTGCCCGGCGGCGGACCGCTCGACGCCCTCCTCGCCTCGGTGCTGACCCGACTGGCCCCGCACACGGCCGAGGACGACATCGCTCTGCTCGCCGCCCGGGCGAGAACCCGCTGACGACCGCGGCCTCGGCTCTTCAGCTCGGCTCTTCAGCTCGGCTCTTCAGCTCGGCTTCTTCGCCTCGGCCAAGGTGTGGGCGACGAGGGCGTTGGCGTGGCCGTGGCCGAGGTCGTGCTCGGTCTTGAGCCAGGCGACGAGTTCCATGTGCTTGGTCAACGGAGACGAGTGGATGAGGTCGATCCACTCGGCGACGGGGCGGCCGTACTTCTTCTCGATGGACGGGAAGTAGCTCGCGGGGCCCTTCACCTGGTCGGCCATGGGGTTCTCCTCTGCGGGGGTCGTCGTGTGGCGTGTTCCGCAAGGTAGACGGCGGGCGGCGGGCTTACTCATCGACACGTCGAAGTGACCTGGGCCACACGTCGGAGGGCGGCCGACGGCAAAACCGAATGCCCGGATTGACTTGGTAGTCGGCCGCGGGAAACCGGCTTTCGCTACTAGGATCGGGGTCGGTTGGTTACCGAAGGTAAGCGGACGGGGGTCGGCGATGGATGCGGGCGACGAGTCGGGATGGCAGCCCGAGCTGCGGGCGAGCGACGAGGAGTGGGAACGGGTGACCCTGGACACGTCCAAGCCGACGCCGGCGCGGATGTACGACTACTTCCTCGGCGGGAAGGACCATTTCGCGGTGGACCGCGTCGCGGCCGCGAAGGTGGAGGAGGCGACTCCCGACACGTTCGACATCGTGTGGGAGAACCGGCACTTCCTGCAGCGGGCGGTGCGCTACCTGGCCGGACAGGGCGTCGACCAGTTCCTCGATCTCGGCACCGGGCTGCCGACGCAGGGCAACGTGCACGAGATCGCGCAGGAAGTGAACCCGGACGCGCGGGTCGTGTACGTCGACATCGATCCCATAGTGCTCGCGCACGGCCGGGCGCTGCTGGCGACCAATCCGCACACGACGGTCGTCACCGCGGACATGCGGGACCCGAAGGGGGTTCTCGGGCACCCGGACGTGGCGGGGCTGCTGGACTTCGACCGGCCGGTGGCGGTGCTGTTCGTGGCGGTGTTCCACTTCATCCGGGACACCGAGGATCCCGCGGGCATCGTGCGGGCGTTCCGCGACGCGCTGTCGCCGGGCAGCTATCTGGCGCTGTCGCATCTGACGACGGAGGGGCCGCCCGCGGAGGCGGTGGCGCGGACCGAGGACGCGTACGCGAACGCGACCTCGCCGATGATCTTCCGGCCGCGGACCGCGGTGGAGCGGTTGTTCGACGGCTTCGACCTCGTCGAGCCCGGGCTCGTCCGGCCGTGGCAGTGGCGGCCGGACGATGCCGCGAAGGAGCGGACGGAGTGGCTGTACGCGGGCGTCGGCAAGCTGCGGAGCTGACCGGCCCGGACGGGCCGGGTGCTCGCCGCGCAGGCCGCGCTACCGCGATCTCCCCGCCGCTGCCAGTTCCACTCTCCCCCACATCCCGCGCACCGCGACCGACGACCGGTGGGGCCTGAGGCGGGCCCGCATGGAGCGGGCGGCGGCGTCGAGGCGGCCGGATTGCAGGTGCGGGTAGTCGTCGAGGAAGTCCCGCCACGCGGCGCAGGCTTGGTCGAGGCCGCCTTGGCCGAGGAGGAGTTCGGCGAGGCGTGCGGTGGTGACGGCGCGGGCGCGGCGTTCGGATGCGGGGCGGACGCGGAGTGCGGTGCGCAGGGCACCGATGGCGCCGCGGTGGTCGCCGAGGGCGGTGCGGACTTCGGCTTCCTGGTGGGCTTCCGCGGCGGCGTGATAGGTGGCGACGACGTCGGTGTCGCGGCCCGCGCGTTCGAGGTGGGTGCGGGCGGTGCGCAGCGCGGCGAAGGCGGCGGTGCGGTCGCCGCGGCCGGCGTGGGCGACGGCGAGTTGGCCGTGCACGAACGCGGCTTGGGCGGGGGCGAGTGCGGGGCTGTGGCGGGCGGCGGCTTCGGCGAGGTCGTGCGCGAGGGCGCGGTGGCCGAGGTGGTACGCCTGGACGCTGAGTCCGCGGAGGGCGGCGGCGTAGCCGGCGGGGTCGGCGGCTTCGCGGGCGAGGGCCGCGGCGGTGCGGTAGTAGTCCTGGGCGAGGCCGTGGTGGCAGCCGTCGAAGCACATGAATCCGGCGAGGTAGGCGAGGCGTGATGCGCTCACGAGGAGGTCGTGGCGTATCTGGGGGGCGGCGGGGGCGCGGAGCCAGTCGGTGACGACGGTGCCGAGGAATCCGGCGAGGGCGTGGCGGCCGTGGCCGCCGCCGAAGGCGTCGTCGGCGAGGGAGAGGCTGCGCAGGAGGGCTTCGGCGGCGGCGATGTGGTCGCGGCCGACGTGCCGGGTTCCGGACGCGGCAAGGGCTGCCGAAGCAGGGGTGGGGCCTGTGCCGGTGGCGGGGAGGCGGCGGCTTTCGGTGACGACGTACACCGAGGTGCGGGCGGGGTCGGCGAGCGCGGCGAGGGCGGCGGCGGGGTCCGGCGGAGGTTCCGCGGTGGGGTCGGCGCAGGGGCGGGTGAGGCCGGTTTCGTCGGGGGATATACGGCGGCCGAGGCGGCGGGACAGGGCTTCGGCGGCGAGGGCGGTGACGGTGCGGGACGGGCGTGAGCCGGCGAGCCAGTGGGCGACGGCGGTGCGGTCGTAGCGGAGGGCTACGCCGGTTTCCGCGCCGGTGGTGTTGACGGCGCGGGCGAAGTCCTGGCCGGTCCACGCGGCTTCCTTGAGGAGCGTGCGGAGGCGTGCGTTGGGGATGCGTTCCCCCATGGGGCGGTTTCTCCCTTGGTCGAGGTGCCGGGTCCCGGGGCCGGGTGGTGGTCGACGGCCGGTGGTTCGGCCGGGTTCAGACGGGTTCAGAAGAGTTCAGCCGGGTTCGGGACGGTCGGCGGGGTGCGGCCCGGCGGTGGGTTTTCAACGCGGCCGGGCGTTCAACAGGCTGGTTAGTCGTGGGCTCTGCCGCCGCGGGGGTGCGGCGTTCTTTTCTAGGCATGCACGCGGTTGGCGGCGTCGATGCGCCGGCCGAAGGGGCGCAGAGACGCATACGCCGGTGGTGTTTCGCCATGCGCCGGTGTGCGCGTGCGTGCGCGCCGGAGCGCGCGGTGGCGAACCGTCGCGTGGTGTGTGATTCCGACCAGTCCTGGCGCAATGCGAGGGGATTTCGACCATGACGATCGACGAGACCGGCACTGCCGCGCCGTCCGCGAGTCCGAACGGGCAGGTGGCGGAGGACCGGCTCAGCCTGAGCACGCAGGCGGCCCGCAATCTGACGACGACGACCAAGACGCAGCCGCAGATGCAGGGCATCACGTCGCGGTGGCTGCTGAAGATGCTGCCGTGGGTGAACGTGTCCGGCGGCACGTACCGGGTGAACCGCCGGTTGTCGCTGGCGGTGGGCCGGGGCCGGGTGCGGTTCGTGCAGAACGGTGCGGACGACGTGCGGATCGTGCCGCGGACCCTGTCCGAGATCCCGCCGTTGCGCGGGTACGACGACGAAGACGTGCTGGCCGAGTTGGCGGCGCGGTGTACGCCGCGCGAGTTCCGTCCGGGCGAGGTGGTCGTCGAGGCGGGGACGCCGGTGACGGAGACGTACCTGATCGCGCACGGCAAGCTGAACCGGCTGGGGATCGGCAAGTACGGCACGACGGAAGTCCTGGGCGTGCTGGCGGACGGCGACCCGCTGGGCGAGGAGGCGCTCGGGCAGGCGGACCCGCATTGGGGGTTCACCGTGAAGGCGGCGACGACGAGCACGATCATGGTGCTGCCGTGGTCGGGTTTCCGGGAGGTGTTCGAGCGGTCGGCGTCGTTGCAGAACCACATCCACGCGTATTTGGCGCACCGGCGGCGGCCGACGAACAGCCGCGGCGAGGCGGACGTGGCGGTGACTGCGGGCCACGAGGGCGAGCCGACCATCGGCGGCACGTTCGTGGACTACGAACTGGAGCCGCGCGAGTACGAGTTGTCCGTCGCGCAGACGGTGCTGCGCGTGCACACGCGCGTGGCGGACCTGTTCAACGACCCGATGAACCAGGTCGAGGAGCAGTTGCGGCTGACCATCGAGGAGTTGCGTGAGCGGCAGGAGTGGGAGCTGCTGAACAACCGCGACTTCGGGCTGCTGCACAACGCGGACTATGCGCAGCGGATCAACACGTGGTCGGGGCCGCCGACGCCGGACGACATGGACGACTTGCTGAGCATGCGCCGCAAGACGCGCATGTTCCTGGCGCACCCGAAGGCGATCGCGGCGTTCTTCCGCGAGTGCAACAAGCGGGGCCTGGTGCCGGGGAGTGTGGACGTGAACGGGAACGCGGTGCCCGCGTGGCGCGGGGTGCCGATCTTCCCGTGCGGCAAGATCCCGGTGGTCGACGGGCACACGAGTTCGATCCTGGCGCTGCGTCTGGGCGAGGAGGACCAGGGCGTGGTGGGGCTGCGGCAGATCGGCATCCCGGACGAGGTGGAGCCGGGGCTGAACGCCCGGTTCATGGGGATCGACCAGCAGGCGGTGATCTCGTACCTGGTGAGCGGCTACCACTCGGTGGCGATCCTGGTGCCGGATGCGATCGGGGTGCTGGAGAACGTCGAGATCGCGGCGCCGCGGTCGTGACCGCGGCCGGCACCCTGGCGGGCCCGACGGGCCTGGGCACGTCGGCCGCGCGACTGCGCTTGCGGAGCGGCGACGGCGACGGCAGCAGCGGCGATGGCAAGGACGGCTCCGGCGCGTCGGGCGGCGGCCTGCGGGTTCCTCCGCTGTACTGCCCGGACGCGGTGCGGGACGATCCCGCGCTGGGCGAGGCGGTGAACGAGCGCCTGGTCGACTGGGCGGCCGGGATCGGCATCTTCGAAGGCCGTCTCGACCGCCTGCGGTCGCACGACTTCGGGCGGCTGTTCATGCTCGCCCACCCGGACTGCGACGACCCCGATCGGTTGCTGGTGGCGGCACAGTGCGGGTTGTCGGAGTGGGCGGTCGACGACCACTGGGTCGACGAAGGCGAGGACACGACTCCGGAACTGCTCGGGCCGCGGTTGGCGATGGCGCACGCGGTGGTCGACCCGGTGCGGCTGCCGGCCGGCTACGGGCACGAGTTCGAACGTCTGGTGCAGCGCGAGCCGGTGCTGCGGGCGTTCCGTTCGGCGCTGGACAACCTGTCGGCGATCGCGACGCCGACGCAGGTCGCACGGTTGCGGCACGAGCTGGCGGTGATGTTCGTCGGCTACAACCAGGAAGCCGAGTGGCGGAGTTCCGGGCGCCGTCCGGCGGTGTGGGAGTACATGCTGCACCGCTGGGAGAACGCGTTCTATCCGTGCATGGTGCTGATCGACCCGGTCGGCGGCTACGAGCTGCCCGCCTACGAGGCGGCGGACGCGCGAGTGCGGCGCACCTATCTGTACGCGGGGACCGCGAACGTCCTCCTCAACGACCTGTACTCGATGGCGAAGGAGGACCCCACCGACACGAACCTGCCGAACCTGCTGGCCGCCGAGGAGGGTTTGACGCTTCAGGAGGCGGTGGACAAGGCGGCGGGGATCCACGACGACCTGATGCACCAGATCGAGGCCGAGTCGGTCGCGCTGAGCGCGCTGGGCTCGCCGATGTTGAAGCGGTACCTGGCCGGGCTCTGGGCATGGATGGGCGGCAGCAAGCAGTGGCACGCCACCAGCCCGCGGTACCAGGCCGTGCACGGAAGCTGATCACGCAGGCGCCCGGACCGGGCGGCCACCCCCGAAAGGAACGACGGTGACCATCCAAGACGCTCCACGCGCGGTCTTCACCAGCCCGTACCAGAACTCCGTCGCGGACTACTGGAACCGGGAGAAGAACCCGGTGAACCTGCGGCTGGGCGAGGTCGACGGCATCTACCACCACCATTACGGCGTCGGCGACGCCGACTGGTCGGTGCTCGAAGGGCCGGAGGACAGCCGCGAGGAACGCCTCATCCGCGAACTGCACCGCCTCGAGTGCGCGCAGGCCGACGTGCTGCTCGACCACCTCGGCCCGATCCGCCCCGACCAGCGGCTCCTCGACTCCGGCAGCGGGCGCGGCGGCGGCAGCCTCGTCGCGAACGCGCGCTTCGGCTGCGGCGTCGACGGCATCTCGATCTCGCAGAAGCAGGTCGACTTCGCCAACGAGCAGGCCGCCAAGCGCGGCGTCTCCGACAAGGTGCGGTTCCACCTGAAGAACATGCTGGACACCGGGTTCGAGACCGGTTCCTTCGACGGGATCTGGAACAACGAGAGCACGATGTACGTGGAACTCGGCGTGCTGTTCGCCGAGTACGCGCGGCTGCTGCGCCGCGGCGGCCGGTACGTGTGCATCACCGGCTGCTACAACGACACGTACGGGCTGCCTTCGAAGGCGGTCAGCGAGATCAACGCGCACTACATCTGCGACATCCACCCGCGCAGCACGTACTTCCGCGAGCTGGCCGCGAACCGGCTGGTGCCGACCGCGGTGGTCGACCTGACCGAGGCGACGCTGCCGTACTGGGAGCTGCGGGCGAAGTCGCCGCTGGTGACGGGGATCGAGGACGCGTTCCTGACGGCGTACAAGAACGGCAGCTTCCAGTACCTGCTGATCGCGGCCGACCGGGTGTAGCCCGGCCGACGGCGCCCGGGGCGGGGGTCACGTGGAGGCCCCCGCCCCGGGTCGGGCCGGCCGGAGGCGCGGCGACCGCAGCGACACCGCCACCATGACCGCGCCCGCCGCGGCGGCCAAGGCGCAGGCGAGGACGAAGCCGCCGCTGGTGGGGTTGTCGCCGGAGGCCCCGGCGAGGACGGTGGCGGCTTGCTGGGCGCCGATGGTCATGCCGACGTTGCGGGCCACCATGTTGGCGCCCGCGGCGGCCGCGGTGTGGGCCGCGGGCACGGCGCGCACGACTTGGTCGGCCAGGCCGGTCTGGAGCAGGCCGGTGCCGAGGCCTATGACGGCGCTGACGACGTAGGCCTGCCACAGTTCGCCGTGCAGCAGCGCGAGGGCGACCAGGCCGACGGTGCTGACCAGCGCGCCGGCCACCAGCACGCTGCGGGATCCGCGCGTGGCGCAGGCTCGTCCGGCGACGACGCCGGCCAGCAGGATCGTGAACGACTGCGGCAGGATGAGCAGTCCGGCGGCGCTCACGTCCTGCCCGAAGCCGAAGCCGGTGCCGGTGGGTTGGGCGGCGAGCTGGGGCAGCAGGAACATCGACGTGGACGCGGTGATGCCGGCGAGGACCGCGGCGGCGTTGGCCGTCCACACGGGGCGCAGCCGCAGCATGGTGAGGTCGATCAGCGGGTCGCGGACGCGCGCGGCGAGCCACACCCAGGCGGCGCCGAGCAGCACCGACGCGGCGAGGAGCGCCGCGACGACGGCCGGGGGCCAGGTCTGGAGTTTGGTCAGGGCGAGCAGCAGGCTCACGAGCGTGCCGGCCAGCAGCAGGGCGCCCCACCAGTCGACACGTGCCGACCTGCCGGGCGGATCGGACCGCGGCACGCACCCGACCACCGCGGCGAGGGTGGCCCCGACCAGGATCAGCGGCAGCCAGAACAGCCAGTGGTACGACAGGTGTTCGACGATGGGCCCGGTGGCGACGATGCCGATGCCGCCGCCGACCCCGACGACCGCGGACAGCAGGCCGATGGCCGGGCCGACCCGGTCGGCCGGCAGGCATTCACGGACGATCGCGAAGGACAGCGGGAAGACCGCGCCGCCGAGTCCGGCGACGACGCGCCCGGCGACCATGACCCACAGCGAGGTGGCGAGCGCGCACACCGCGGTACCCAGGGCGAGCAGCACGAGCACGACGACGAGGACCCGTTTCCGGCCGAAGACGTCGCCGAGGCGTCCGGCGATGGGGGTGGCGACGGCGGACGACAGGATGAAGCCGTTCATGATCCACGCGAGTTCGCCGGTGGGTGCGCCGAACTCCTGCTGGAAGGTCGGCACCGCCGGTCCGACGGTGGCTTGCAGCAGCGAGTAGGCCGACGCGGCGAGCACGAGCGCGCCGAGGAGCGCGCGCGGCCGCACGGCGGGCGGCGCGCCGGGGGCGGCCCGACGCGTCGGATCGCCGCCGTCGGTGCGGCCGAAAAGCGTGGCACGGGAGATCACACGCGCACGCTCCCACAGGGACGCGGAGGATGACAGGGGCAGAAGACATCGCGTGATGACAAACCGTCCGGTGCGGCTCCGGGGTGGCGGCGCCGGGCGGCTCAACACGCCGCCCCGACAGTCCGAATATCGGTGATTCATCACTTATGACATGAATAATGGGAGAGCCGTGCGGCCGGACCGCCCGCCTTCGGGCGGGCGGTCTCGCACTGTTCCGGAGCCGGGCCGTGCACCGCACCGCCCGCGGACCCGACGAGGAGCCCATGAGCCGACCCGCGGACTCTGCCCCGGCCCCAGGACCGACGGATCCGACGGACCCGGCGGACCAGACCGGCCCGGCGCCCGCTCCCCCGCCGCCGCCCGGGACCGACGGCGACACCGGGGATCCGGTCTCCCGACTCCTGCGCGACCGCGGCTACCAGGGGCTCCTGGCACTGTGTGTGCTGCTGGGCGTGCCGATCGCGCTCGCGTCGTTCTTCTTCGTCTCGCTCCAGCACTGGCTCCAACGCCAGGTGTGGGAGGAGTTGCCGAACGCGGTCGGCTACGACCGGGCGCCGTGGTGGTGGCCGCTCCCGGCCCTCTTCCTCGCCGGGCTGATCCTGGCGCCGATCGTCACCCGGATGCCCGGGCGCGGCGGGCACGTTCCCGTGCACGGGCTCGGCGGCAAGCCGATCGGCCCGGTCGAACTGCCGAGCGTCGTGATCGCCGCGGTCGCGACGCTGCCGCTCGGTGTGGTGCTCGGCCCGGAGGCGCCGCTGATGGCGCTCGGCAGCGGCCTCGCGCTGCTCGCGATGCGGCCGCTGAAGAAGGCGGCGAGTCCCAAGGGCGTGGCGCTGCTCGCCACCGCCGGGTCCACCGCCGCGATCTCCACGATCCTCGGCGGTCCGGTCGTCGCCGCGGTGCTGATCCTCGAAGCCGCCGCGCTCGCCGGGCCGCAGATGGTGGCGCTGCTGCTGCCGTGTCTGATCGCGAGCGCGACCGGTGCGCTGGTGTTCACCGGGTTCGGGAACTGGACGGGCCTGTCGACCGGCGGCCTGAAACTCCCCCAGGTGCCGCCGGACGTGAATCCGGACGCGGGCGATTTCCTGTGGGGGATCCCGATCGTCCTGCTGATCGTGGTCGTGGTCGGCGGCGCGCACCGGCTGGCGCTGCCGACCGAGCGCTGGGTGCAGGGCAGCACCGCGTGGCGGACCGTGGCGTGTGCGAGCGCGGTCGGCGTGCCGCTGGCCGCGTATTCGCTGATCACGGACCGCTCCCCCGACGAAGCGGCGCTGTCCGGGCAGACGATGCTCGGGCAGCTCGCGGCCGCTCCGCACGCGTTGTCGGTGGGTGCGCTTGTCACGTTGGTGGTGTGCAAGGCGTTGGCGTGGATGGTGTGTCTGGGTTCGCTGCGCGGCGGCCCGATCTTCCCCGCGGTGCTGCTGGGCGCGGCGACCGCGATGGCGTGCTCGGGTCTGCCGGGGCTGCATCCGACACCCGCGTTGGCACTCGGGATGGCGGCGGGCGCGGCGGTGGTGACGGGGCTGCCGTTGACGAGTGCGGTACTGGCGGTGCTGCTGATGGGGCCGGACGCGTTCGACCAGATGCCGCTCATCGTGGTGGCGGCCGTCGTCGGCTTTGCGGCGAACCGGCTGATGCCGGCGCCGAAGCAGACCCGGGCCGGGCCCTCGGCGGATGCCGGGGCGGCGGCCCGCCCGTGACGGGTCGGAGTCGCCCGTGCTCGACGGGGCCGGACGCCCCGCCCTTGACGGTTTAATACACGCGTTTTAAGGTCGCTCGGGTGAGCACCCGTGACGACATGGTCCTGGCCGCGGAGCGGCTGTTCGCGCGGTTCGGAGTCGACGGCGTCTCGCTGCGCCAGATCGGCGCCGCCGCCGGACAGCGCAACGTGGCCGCCGCGCAGTACCACTTCGGCGACAAGCAGACGCTGCTGCAGGCCATCTACGACTTCCGGCTCTCGGCGATCGACATGCGGCGCCGCGAACTCCTCGACGCGGTGCGCGCGTCCGGCACCGCCGGGGACGTGCGTGCGCTCGTCGAGGTGCTCGTCGTCCCGCTCGCCGAGCAGGCCGCGGCGCCCGGGAGCCACTACGTGCGGTTCCTCAACCGCATGTGCGACCACCAGGGCCGGGCACTGCTGCCGCTGTCCGAAGTCGGGCCGGTGAACAGCGCCCTGGAGGTCGGGCATCTGATCCTGGACGCGCTCGGCGGCACGGCCGCCGGGAGTCCCACCGACCACGGTCCCCGGGCCCGGCAGCGCGGCGAGCTGGCGGGACGGCTCATCATCGCCGGGCTCGCCGATCTCGAACACCGGCTCCGGCCCGACCCGGACGCCACCGTGGACGTCACTGCCGACGCCGTCTCCGGACCGGATGCCGAGCCCGATCTCGACCCGGCGGAGTACGCCGACGGTGTCGTCGACGCCGTGGTCGCGGTGCTCACCGCCCCGGTGAGCGCCCGCCGCCGGCCCCGGTGACCACCCGCCCCACGCCGGGTTCTTCCCACCGCTGCCCCTTAGCTCCTCCCGTCCTGTCGAAACCGGCGAATCCGCCGCACGTGCCGAAAGGTGCCGCCATGCCCGCCACCCCCGCCGACCGGCCGCCCCGTACGCTGACCGCTTCCGCGGCCGACCGGCGCTACCCGGAGGACCCGAAGCCCCGCGACGGCGCCCCGGACGTCGTGGTGATCGTGCTGGACGACCTGGGGTTCGCGCAGATAGGCGCGTTCGGGTCGGACATCGCCACCCCCAACATGGACCGGCTCGCCGCGGGCGGCCTGCGCTACAACCGCTTCCACGTGACCGCGCTGTGCTCCCCCACCCGGGCGAGCCTGCTGACCGGGCGGAACCACCACGCCGTCGGCATGGGCTTCCTCGTGGACATGCCGATCGCCTACCAGGGCTACAACGCGCGCGTCCCCAAGTCGGCGGCGACCCTGCCGCGGATTCTGCGGGATGCGGGCTATTCGACGCTGGCCGTCGGCAAGTGGCACCTGACGCCGCGCTGGGAGCGGTCCGCGGCCGGCCCGTTCGACCGGTGGCCGCTGGGCTACGGCTTCGAACGCTTCTACGGATTCCTGCAGGGCGACGCCAACCATTGGGCGCCTGAACTGGTCTGCGACAACCACTACGTCGAGCCGCCGGCCGGGCCGGAGGACGGCTACCACCTGTCCGAGGACATCGTCGACACCGCGACGCGGATGATCCTCGACCAGAAGCAGGCCGCGCCGGGCAAGCCGTACTTCATGTACCTGCCGTTCGGGGCGATGCACTCGCCGCACCACGTCGCGCCGGAGTGGGTCGAGCCGTACCGCGGCAAATTCGACGGCGGGTGGGAGCGCTGGCGCGAGGACACCTTCGCGCGGCAGAAGGCCGCCGGGATCGTCCCCGAGGACACCGAACTCCCGGTGCGGCCGCCGTGGATCCAGGAGTGGGACGCCCTCGACGAGGACGACCGCAAGATGTTCGCGCGCATGCAGGAGGTCTACGCGGGCTTCCTCACCCACACCGACGCGCAGATCGGCCGCCTGCTGGACTTCCTGGAACGCACCGGCCGCCTCGACAACACGCTCGTCATGCTGATGTCGGACAACGGCGCCAGCGCCGAGGGCGGCCAGCTCGGCACGGTCAACGAGCACCGGTTCTCGTCGAAGATGGGCGACTCCACCGAACGCAACATCGCCGACCTCGACAACTGGGGCGGCCCCGACACCTACCCGCACTACGCGTGGGGCTGGGCCTGGGCGGGCAACACGCCGCTGCGCCTGTGGAAGCGGTACACGTGGCTGGGCGGCACGCGCGCCCCGCTGATCGTGCACTGGCCGGACGGCATCGCCGCGCGCGGCGAGATCCGCAGCCAGATCACCCACGCGGTGGACCTGATGCCGACGATCCTGGACGTGTGCGGCGTCGCGCAGCCCGACGTCGTCGACGGCGTCGCCCAGCAGGACGTCGACGGGCGTTCCCTGGTCGGCACGTTCACCGACCCGGACGCCGAATCGCCGCGCACCACACAGTACTTCGAGATGCTCGGGTCACGGTCGATCATCCACGGCCGCTGGAAGGCCACGACCGACCACGTGTCGCGCGGAGTGCTGGACGAGGAGCGGCTGCTGCTCGGCAGCCGGGACTTCGCCACCGACCGGTGGTCGCTGTTCGACCTGTCCGACGACTTCGCCGAAGCCCGCGACGTCGCCGAGCAGCACCCTGATGTGGTGGCGGAGTTGGAGGACCGCTGGTTCGACGAGGCGGAGCGCAACCACGTGCTGCCGCTCGACGACACGATGCAGGAGCGCCTCGCCGCGCTGATCTTCCCGCAGTACGGGCTCCAGCCGCGCGGCACCTACCTGCCGGCCGGCAGCCCTGTGCACGAGGAGTCGCTGCCGCCGCTGTTCGGCGGGTTCACGCTCACCGCGGACGTCGAGGTCCCTGCGGACGGCGCCGAAGGCGTGGTGTGCTCGTTCGGCGACCTGACCGGCGGGTTCGTGCTGTACGCGCAGGACGGCCGGCTGACGTTCACCTGCTCGCGGGCCGGCGAGGTCGACCGGGTCGCGGCGGACGCGGCGCTGGCGCCCGGCCGGCGCAGCGTCGGCGTGCGGTTCCGCCCCGAGGGCGGTGAGCACGGGACGCTGAGCCTGGTCGAGGACGGCAAGGAGACCGCGAGCGTGCCGCTGGGCGGGGCGTGGCCGGTCGCGTTCCAGCACGGCGGCGCCGGGTTGACGCTGGGGCGCGACCGCGGGCTTCCGGTGGACCGCAACTACCGGGTGCCGTTCACGTGGAACGGGGTGCTGCACGAGGTCGTCATCGACACGGCCGCGGTGCCGGAGCTGGATCTGGACACCGAGCTGCGGCAGGCGCTGCACAGCGACTGACCGGGGACCCGGCGGGCCGAGGCCCGCCGGGCGGCCAGGCGGCACGACGGCGGAAGAGCGGCGGAGCGTCAGCGGGCCGCGGCCGGGGCGGGTGCCCCGTTCGCGGCCCGTTCGTGCACCACGACGTCGCCGTGTTCGCCGGCGAAGGCGACGAGACGGCCGCCGGGGGCGAGGAGGGACAGCCATTCCGCGGGCGGCTCGGGAACCGGGAACGTGGCGATGATGCGGTCGAACTCGGGCCGTGCGTCGCCGTGTTCGTCGGCACGCGGCATCCCGGAGCAGTGGTCGGGGACAGCACCGAGCCGGGTGGCGAGGTCGGGCGCGAGCGCGTCGGCGACGTGGATCTCGACGCGGTAGCGGTGCCGGTCGAGGCGGGTCGTGGTGGACGCGGCGAGGTGCGGGTCGATTTCCACCGCGACGACGGCGGGCGCGGACGGGACCGGTCCGTTGAGGTAGGCGGCGATCATCCCGGCGCCGATGCCGGCGCCCAAGCCGAGTTCCAGCACGCGCTGCCCGGGGGCGAGTCCGAGGGCGTGGAGGGCGGCGAGGTAGCGGGTGACGGAGACGGTGGCGATCTCGACGTCGCCGGTGACGGTGTCGGCGCCGTGCGGCGCGGCGGCGGCAAGGCGGACGACGAGCGGGGTCCCGGAGTAGACCTCGTGGAGCCACGCGGCGCGGTGCGCCGGGTCCGTGCCGTCGAGGTACGTCCACACGCGCGGCGCGTCCGCGGCAGTGTCCGCGGCGATGTCCGCGGTGCCGCCCCCGGTTGCCGGGTCCGCGGCCCGCGGCGGTGCGGCGCCCGGCGGCGGGGACGCGTACGGGACCCACACGCCCGGCACGAACTCCTCGCGCGGGAACACCTCGGCCACGCGCTGCCAGCGCGGGTCCGGGAGGTGTCCGGCGGCGGCCAGACGGGCGGCCGCGCCCCTACGCAGGGGTTCGGGATCGGGTTGCGTCTGTTCCATGGCGATCATCATGGCGTGCGCCGGTGCCCGGGTGAAAGCCGCGCGTCCGGGACCGGCCGTCTGTCGCGAATGTGCCTTCCGGGTACGGCTGTCCGGGGTGGCCCGCCCGGACGGTCCGGGGCCGTCCGGGCGGGGTCCGGCGGCCCGGGCGGTCCGGTCGCGGCCGGACCGCCGGGGGTCGTCGGGTGAGCACCGGCGCCGAGCCGGTGGTCAGGTGGTCAGGTGCTCAAGTGCTCAGGTGGTCAGGTGGTCACCGGGTGGCGGACCGGTGGTCAGCGGTGCACGTTGCCCGGGTCGCTCGTGCTCGGGCGGCCGGTCTCCACGTGGCCGGCGAAGCGGCGCAGGTAGGCGGGGTCGCCGGGCGCGGTGACGGCCAGGTCGTACCAGCCGTTACTGTCGCCGAGGTGGGCGTTGTGCACGGCCTGCTGACCGGGGCGGAGCCGGAAGGACGCGCTCTGCCGGGCGTTGTAGGCGTCCTTGACCTCCAGCTGCAGGGTCTCGGTGCCTTCGTTGGTGATGACGAGCTGGATCTTCTCGCTCTTGCCGTTGCGGCGGGCCCGGATTTCCGCGCCCGCGGCGCCGGTGCGGCCGTGGAAGGCGCGGAAGAAGCCGTTGGGGCCGTGCACGGTGAAGTCGTAGACGCCGTTGGTGTCGGCGGTGACGTCCCAGGTTCCGGCGAGGCTGCGGCCGGCTTCGACGGTGTAGGACCACGGCGCGCCGGGGTGGCTGGTGGATGTGACGTGGAAGTTCGCGCCCGCGGTGCCGTCGTTGGCGAAGGTGATGCCGAGCTGCTTGCCGGCGCCGGCGCGGGCGTCGGCGGACAGGTCGTAGGGCAGGGCGCGGGCGGGGCGGACGCCGGCTTCCTGCGCGGGGAGCGCGGGGTCGGCAGGCGGGACCGGCACGAAGTCGGGGTGCCGCTTGCGGTCGGCGGGGACGTAGCGGGCGGTGCTGGGCAGGCCGGGGACCCGGGTCTCGGTCTTGCCGAAGTCGAACGCGCTGGTGAGGTCGCCGCAGACGGTGCGCCGCCACGGCGAGATGTTGGGCTCGTGGATGCCGAAGCGCTGTTCGATGAAGCGGATGATCGAGGTGTGGTCGAACGTCTCGGAGTTGACCCAGCCGCCGGTGCTCCACGGGGAGACGGCGATCATCGGGACGCGCTGGCCGAGGCCGTACTGGCCGGGGGTGCTGCGGTCGCCGCCGACCGGGGTGAAGTACTCGCCGGTGGTGGCGACGGTGGACTTGCCCTGGGCGGCGCCGTTGGCGGCGAAGGGCGGGACGACGTGGTCGAAGAAGCCGTCGTTCTCGTCGTAGGTGACGAGGAGGACGGTCTTGCTCCACACGTCGGGGTTCGAGGTGAGCGCGTCGAGGACCTGGGAGACGTACCAGGCGCCGAAGTTGACGGGCCAGTTCGGGTGCTCGCTGAACGCTTCGGGGGCGGCGATCCAGGAGACCTGGGGCAGCTTGCCGGCCTGCACGTCGGCGCGAAGGAGGTCGAAGTAGCCGCCGCCGGACTTGGCGCGGGTGCCGGTGCGGGCCTTGTCGAAGAGCGGGTCGCCGGGGCGGGCGTTGCGGTACTGGTTGAAGTACAGCAGCGAGTTGTCGCCGTAGTTGCCGATGAACGCGTCGTCGGTCCAGCCCCACGAGCCGGCCGCGTCGAGTCCGTCGCCTTCGTCCTGGTAGATCTTCCAGGAGACGCCGGCCTTCTCCAGGCGCTCGGGGTAGGTGGTCCAGCCGTAGCCGAGTTCGGCGTTGCCGATGACGGGGCCGCCGCCGGTGCCGTCGTTGCCGGTGTAGCCGCTCCACATGTAGTAGCGGTTGGGGTCCGTGGGGCCCATCAGCGAGCAGTGGTAGGCGTCGCAGATGGTGAAGGCTTCGGCGAGGGCGAAGTGGAACGGGATGTCCTCGCGGGTGAGGTGCGCCATCGTGGTGGTGCCCTTGGCGGGGATCCAGCCGTCGTAGCGGCCGTTGTTCCAGGCCTGGTGGCCGTCGTTCCAGCCGTGCGGGGTGCCCTGGAGGAACGCCATGCCCAGGTCGTTGTTCGCGGGGCGGAACGGCAGGGTCTCCTGGCCGTTCTTGGCCTGGTGCCAGACGGGCTTGCCGGTGCCGGGCAGGGTGACCGGGCGCGGGTCGCCGAAGCCGCGGACGCCGCGCAGGGTGCCGAAGTAGTGGTCGAACGAGCGGTTTTCCTGCATGAGGACGACGATGTGCTCGACGTCCCGCAGGGTGCCGGTGCGGCGGTTCGCGGGGATGGCGGCGGCGCGGGCGATGGGCGCGGACAGCGCCGACAGGGCGGCGGTGCCGCCCGCGAGCTGGAGGAATCTCCGGCGGTTGACAGCATTCACGGCAGGGGGTCTCCGGTTTTCGTCCGTCGGGGGTGCGGGTGCGCCGGTCGGCGGTGCGCCGCTCAATGTCCGGCAGGGCGCCGAATCGCGCGCGGCGGGCGGGAGAACCTCCGGCGAACCCTGCGGCAAATTTCGCGGGGCGCCGCGGCGCCGGGGGACAGACTCCGGCGCCGCGGCGGTTCAGGGTGTTTCAGGGTTCTTCGGGGTGATTCAGTCGGTGCACGGGTGGCGCGGGGGCGCTACAGCTTGCGGCAGAGCAGGGCGTCGGGGGTCTTGCCCTTGGCGTACGCGCCGGTGAAGGCGATGCCGGCGGCGTACTCGTCGGTGCCGCACTGGCCCTTGTAGTTGCCCGAGGCGAACTCGCCGCCGGGGTTCCCGGCCGGGCGGTTGTCGCCGCGGTCGAACCAGACGGTGCGTCCCGTCGTCGGGAGCGCGCGGGACGCGGGGCCGCACAGCGCGCCGGAGACCGCCTGGCCGCGGACGCTGTAGCCGACGAGGTACTGGTTGGGCGGGCACTGGAACTTGGTGTAGCCGCCCGCCCAGTCGCCCTGCTGGACGAAGCGCTCGTCCTTGACGACGGTGAACGGCCCGGTGGGCGCGGTCAGGTCGCGGGCGCCCGCGTCGGTGCACAGCCCGCGGCCGTCCTTGTGGGACAGGCCGACGAGGCGCTGCCCGTCGGGGCACACGCCCTTGCGGGCGCCGGAGTCCCAGTCGCCGGTGGAGCGCACGCGGAGCGACTGCACGGCGTCCGCGTGGTCGAGATTGAGCATGTCCCACGTGTCCGTGACGGGGATTGGCCCGGTCGTGGACGGTGCGTTGACGAGCCGGTTCCAGTCGGCGGCGCGCCAGTCGCCGCCGCCGAGGATGCCGGAGCGCTTCCCGGCGGTGTCGTAGTCGAGGAGGTTCCAGGCGTTGTGCCCGGCGAAGCCGACGAGCGGCCAGTAGGCGAAGTCGGTGTCGTTGGCGATGAGGTAGTCGACGAAGTTGCCGAACCAGGCTTTGCCCTGCGGGTTGGTTTCGTCGGCGCCGATGCCGAATTCGCTGATCCAGACCGGCGCGGTGTAGTGCTGTCCGGTGTCCGCGGCGACGAAGAACGCCTGCTTCTGCAGGGTCGCGAACAGGTCGGCGCGGGAGAGTTCCTGGTAGCGCCAGTCGTGGGTCTCGCCGGTCCCGGTCGCGCCGGTGTGGTTGGGGCCGGTGTAGCCGTAGAAGTGCGCCGAGTAGACGAGCTTGTTCGACGCGACGAGGGTGTGCGACAGGGTGCGGGCGGGTTCCAGCGTGGGCCGCCAGTGGGAGAACCCGTCGGCGGGGATGCCCTGCCAGTTGATGCCTTCGACGACGATCAGCAGGTCGGGGTTGGCCTCGGTCAGGAGCCGGTCGCCGAGGCGCTGGGAGGCGGCCCACCAGTCGTGGTCGTCGCCCCAGCCCCAGTTGGCGTCGTCGGTGATCGTGCGGCGGACCTCGTTGTAGAGGTCGGCGCCGACGACGCGCTTGTTGTCCTTGTAGCGCTTGGCGATGGTGAGCCAGTCGGATTCCCACTGGGCGGTGGACTGGCTGGTGTTCCAGCGTTCGTTGCCGTCGAGGCCGCAGCACCAGCGGGACGTGTTGGTGTGGTTGTTGAGGACGACGGCGAAGCCTTCGGCGGTGGTCGCGGCGATGACCGCGTCGAACACCTGGAGCGGGGTCTTGCCGCGCAGCTGCGGGTTGGCCGCGACGGACGCGTCGGTGACGGGCCGCTGGTCGTGCAGCATCTCGTTGGAGAAGGGCAGCCGGATGCTGTTGATGCCGAGGGTGTGGAAGTCGGACAGGATCGTCGCGACGGGTGCGCGGTCGAGGCCGAGCGGCATTTCGTCGGACTTCTCGCCGGCGTTGTGGTTCGCCGGGTCGTTGATGTCGCCCGATCCGGTGTACGAGCCTTGCGCGCCGTGCCAGTTCGCCGACTTGAGTTTGAACCGGTCGCCGTCGGCGTCGACGATGTAGCGGCCGCGGGTGCTGAGCGGCGCCTTCCAGGTGTCCGCGAGCGGCGCGCTCGCCGCGGCGGGTGCGGCGGGTGCCTGGGCGGCCGCTCCGGAGCCGGGGACGGCGAGTGCCGCGGCCGTCAGGCCCCCGGCCAGCACGGCCCCGATGAGGGTTCTCTTCACGGTGTCCTTCGCAGGTCCGGGGCCGCCGCGCCGGAGGACGACAACGGCGTGGGCGACCCGGTGGCTGTGTTCGTTGGAGCAATGTGCGTGAAGCGGTAGTGCGTGGTGGAGCGGTGGATCTGCCTCGGCAGCAGCACCGCCGAGGGGTAGTCGGGCCGGTTCGGCGTGTCCGGGAAACGCTGGGTTTCCAGGCACACGGCGGCGTGCCGGCCGAAGCGGGTGCCGAGGCCGTTGGCGGTGTAGACCTGGAGCCCGGGTTCCGTGGTCCAGGTCTCCAGGCGGCGGCCGGAGGCGGGGTCGTCGAGGACGGCGGCGCGGCGCGGCCGGGCGGTGGTGCCGCCGGGGAGCGCGTAGCAGTGGTCGAGGCCGCCGGCGGCGGCGAGCTGCGGGTCGGTGGCGGCGGCGCGGAACACGTCGGCGAGGGGCCGTCCGGTGAGCGCGAACGGGGTTCCGGCGACCGGTGCGGGGGCGCCGCCGTGGGGGATGCCGGTCGGCCCGACGGGCAGGTAGGCGTCGGCGTCGACGGTGAGCCGGTGTCCGGCGACGTCTCCCCCGCCGGCCAGGTTCCAGTACGCGTGCTGGGTCAGGTTGACCACGGTGGGGCGGTCGCCGACGGCCCGGTAGTCGACCGCGAGGGTCCCGGCCCGGTCGACGGTGTAGGCGACTTCGACGTCGAGGCGGCCGGGGAAGCCCATGTCGCCGTCGGGGCTGCGCAGCCGCAGGCGAACGCCGACCCGGTCGTCGGCGGTGACCGGGTCGGCGGTCCAGATCCGCCGGTGGAAGCCGTCGGGTCCGCCGTGGAGGGTGTTGCCGCGGTCGTTGTCGGGGAGGCGGTGGGTCGTGCCGTCGAGGGTGAAGGCGGCGCCGGCGATGCGGTTGGCGTAGCGGCCGACGAGTGCGCCGAGGTAGGTGTCGTCGGCCGCGTAGGCGGCGGTGGTGGGGAGTGCGAGGACGACGTCGGCGGTGCGGCCGTCGCGGTCGGGGACGCGGCAGGACTGTAGGATGCCGCCGTAGGTGAGGACGGCGGCGGTGACGCCGCCCGCCGCGCCGAAGGTCCAGCGTTCGACCGGTCCGCCGTCCGGGGCGGTGCCGAACGGCTCCCGGTGCAGTCGGAGTTCGGGGTGCGGGCGGGCGGTGGGGGTCATCGGTCGGCCGCCATCCCGGTGGTGCCGAGGACGGCCACGCCGCGCGGTTCCAGGGTGAGGCCGGCGACGAGGGGGCGGTCGGCGGCGAGGAGGTCGCGGCGTTCCGCCGGGAGGGTGACGGTGACCGGTTCCTCGGTGTGGTTGAGCACGATGAGCACGTCGTAGCCGTCCCCGCGGCGGACGACCGCCTGGACGCCGGGCGGCAGTCCGGGGAGCACGGGGTCGACGCCGGCGTCGGCGAGGGCCCGGCGGGTGAGGTCGCGCATGGCCGCCGGGTCGGGGCGGGTGGCGACGTAGCGGGCGGTGCCGCGGCCGTGTGCGTGCACGGTGGCGGCGGGGCGGTCGTCCCAGTCGGGGCCGGTGAACAGGAGTTCGGGGACGGCGCCGGCCAAGCCGACGTCCTCGCGCCACAGTGACCCGGGCTCGGCGGGTTCGGGTCCGCCGGGGGCGGCGCGCAGCGGGACGGGTTCGCCGTCCGCGGCGGGCCAGAACTCTTCGACGCGGATGCCGAGGACGTCGCGCAGCGGCCCGGGGTAGCCGCCGAGGTGGACGCGGTCGTGCTCGTCGACGATGCCGGTGAAGAAGGAGGCGAGGAGGGTGCCGCCCGCGGCGACGAAGTCGGCGATCCGGGCGGCGTGGTCCTCGGACAGCAGGTACAGGCTCGGCAGCACGACGAGCCGGTAGCCGGTCAGGTCGGCCGACGGGTGCACGACGTCGACACCGACGCCGAGGTCGAACAGCGGGGCGTAGTGGTCGAAGAGGCGTTCGAGGGCGCGGACCGCGTCGGACGGGTGGGAGTCGAGTTCGAGGGCCCACCACGCGTTCCAGTCGAACAGCACGGCGACGTCGTTGCTCGACTCCGTGCCGGCGAGTTCCGGGACCCGGGCGAGTTCGCGGCCGAGGGCGCGCACTTCGCGGTACACCCGGCTGTCGGCGCCGGCGTGCGGCACCATGCCGGAGTGGAACTTCTCAGCACCGCCGCGGGATTGGCGCCATTGGAAGTACATGACGGCGTCGGCGCCCTGCGCCACGGCCTGCCAGCTCCACAGCCGCATGCGCCCGGGGGCTTTCCCGGCGTTGCGGGCACGCCAGTTGACCGCGGAGGGGGCTTGTTCGGTGAGGAGCCAGGGGGCGCCGCCGGTGGCGCCGCGGAGGGCGTCGTAGGCGATGGCGGCGGCGATGTGCTCGTGGGGGCCGTGCGGGTCGGGGTAGCTGTCGAGGGCGGCGACGTCCATTTCCGGGGCCCACGCGTACCAGTCGACGGTTTTGTGGCCGGCCAGGAAGTTCGTGGTGACCGGCACGTCGGGGGTGATGCGGCGCAGCGCGTCGCGTTCCAGGCGGAAGCAGGTCAGCAGGGCGTCGTTGCTGAAGCGTTTGAAGTCGAGCTGCTGGGCGGGGTTGGGGTAGGTCGGGGCGACGCGCGGCGGCAGGATCTGCGCGAAGCCGGTGTAGCGCTGGGACCAGAAGTCGGTGGACCAGGCGTCGTTGAGCTTGTCGACGGAGCCGTAGCGGTCGGCGAGCCAGCGGCGGAAGTCGGCGGCGGAGACGTCGCAGAAGCACTCGGCGACGTGGATGCCGTATTCGTTGCCGACGTGCCACATCGCGAGTGCCGGGTGGTCGGCGTAGTGCGCGGCGAGGGCTTCGGCGAGTTTGACGGCGCGGTCGCGGTAGACCGGGCTGGACGGGCAGAAGTGCTGCCGGCCGCCGGGCGAGAGGACGGTGCCGTCGGCGGTGACGGGCAGCATCTCGGGGTGTTCGGTGGCGAGCCAGGCGGGCGGGGACGCGGTCATGGTGGCCAGGTCGGCGGCGATGCCGTGTGCGGCGAGGTCGTCCATGACGGTGTCGAAGTAGCGGAAGTCGTAGGCGTCGCGGGCTGGTTCGACGCGGCCCCAGCCGAAGACGGCGAGGTTGACGAGGGTGACGCCGGCCTCGCGCATGAGACGGAGGTCTTCCGCGCGTGTGGCGTCGTCCCATTGCTCGGGGTTGTAGTCGCCGCCGAAGCCGAGTCCGCCGAGGCGGTCGCGGAGCCGGTGGACGCGCTGCGCCGGGGACACTTCCGATGTGCTCAAGGGGCTTCCCTCGGGAGAGAGTTCCGAACGTGACAGGTGGCTTGGGAGAGGCGTGGCTGGAGCTGTGTCAGGAGGCGCGGCACGGGATGTTAGCGCTCACACAGTGGGTGCGGAAGGGTCCGCGAAGGGGGCCGCGCCGCCGGACGGAGCCGGATGATCGCCCGGCGGCGCGGAGTCTGCGGGGTCAGGCGCCGGGGGCGGGCGGGGCGGTGCTGCCGCGCACGACGAGCCGCGGCGCGACCGAGGTGACCGCGGCCTCGGGCGGCCGCCCCGTGTGGATCTGGTCGAGGAGCAGTGCGACGGCTTGCCGGCCGATCTCCTCGAAGTCCTGGTGGACGGTGGTGAGCGGGGGCAGGAAGTAGCCCGATTCGGCGACGTTGTCGAAGCCGACGACGCTGACGTCGCCGGGGACTTCGCGGCCGGCGTCGTGGAGGGCGCGGATCAGGCCGAGGGCCATCTGGTCGTTGCCCGCGAAGACTGCGCCGGCGTCGGGGCGGGCGGCCAGTTCGCGGCCGGCCCGGTAGCCGCTCTCCGCCGTCCAGTCGCCGTACACGACGGGCGGGACCGGGCAGCCGGCGTCCTTGAGTGTGCGGTGCCAGGCCTCGGCGCGGCCGCGCGCGGGGTGCGAGTCCTGGGGTCCGGCCAGATGGTGCACGGTGCGGTGGCCGAGGTCGAGGAGGTGGCGGACCGCGAGGCGGGCGCCTTCGGCCTGGTCGGTGTGCACGGCGGCGTGCCGGTGGGTGCCGTCGCCGTCGTTGACCACCACGGGCAGCCCGCTGGGCAGGCGCAGCGCGGGGGTGTCGAGGATCTGCGCCTCGTTGAGGATGATGCCGTCGACCGCTTGGGTGGTGAGGCGTTCGAAGGCTTCGCGGACGGCCTGCTCGGTCTGGTCCTTGATGGTGACGATGTTGACCGAATAGTCGGTGTCCTGCACGGCGGACACGATCGATTCCAGGGTGCGGGCGTTGCCGTAGGCCTGGAGGTCGAAGCTGATGACGCCGATGGTGCGGAAGCGTCCGGTGGCGAGGGCGCGGGCGGCGGTGTTGGGCCGGTAGCCGAGCATCCGCATGGCGTTGACCACGCGTTCGCGGGTGGCTTCGTCGACGTTGGTGCGGTGGTTGGCGACGCGCGACACGGTCTGCGCGGAAACGCCGGCGAGGGCGGCGACGTCGGCCATGGACGGGGCGCGCGTACGTCCCGCCGCGGCGGGCTTCCGCCGTCCGTCCTGTGCCATGGAGCGCATCCTCTCACCTGCGGCACCCGTGATGGGCACCGGACGGCAACATGTTTGCGCAAACATCCCGATCGGGTCAACAGGTTCACCTGCGGCCGGGAAGTCGCCGCACCGCGGGACCTTTCCTTCATGAACTTCCGGTCTAACAGGGCATTTTCCCGCATCACAACGGTTGGCATTCCGGGTCTTGACACTCCGGTAGCCGGTAGACACACTTCCGAATCGCGCCACCGATGTTGGCGCTAACATGACAACCGGAGGACTTCCCGTGAGAGTCGACCCGGTTTCGGGGCCCCGCCGGGCTCCGGGACTTCACCGGGGGCCGCGGTGAAGCGCGGCGCCGTCCGGCGCAACGCCACCGCCCACGCGTTCTTTATGCCGTTCCTCGCCGTCTTCGTGATCGGCATCGTCGCGCCGCTGGCCTACGCGATCAATCTGAGCCTGTACCAGGAGAAGATGATCGGCGGCACGACGTTCACCGGCCTGGACAACTACCGCAAGGCCATCCAGGACAGCCTGTTCCACGCCGGCCTGGAACGCGTCGCCGTGTTCTTCGCGGTCCAGGTGCCGCTGATGCTCGGGCTCGCGCTCCTGGCCGCGCTCGCCATCGACAGCGGACGGCTGCGCGCACCGGGGGTGTTCCGCATCGGCATCTTCGTGCCGTACGCGGTGCCCGGTGTCGTCGCCGCCCTCATGTGGGGCTACATCTACGGCGACCGGTTCGGCCTGGCCGGCGAGATCGAGGACCTCCTCGGCGTCGACCTGCCCGACTTCCTGTCGTCCGGCTGGATGCTCGCGTCCATCGGCAACGTCGTGACCTGGTCGTACGTCGGCTACAACATGCTCATCTTCTACGCCGCCCTGCGGGCCATCCCCGACGAGCTGTACGAGGCCGCGGAGATGGACGGCGCGGGCCGCATCCGGCAGGCCTGGAGCATCAAACTCCCCGCACTGCGCCCGGCCCTGCTGCTGGCCACGATCTTCTCGGTGATCGGCACCTTCCAACTGTTCAACGAGCCGAGCGTGCTGCAGTTCATGGCGCCCGGCGTGGTGACGACGAACTACACGCCGAACATGTACGCCTTCAACCTGGCGTTCGACGGGCGGCAGTTCAACTACTCGGCGGCGATCGCGGTGCTGCTCGGTCTGACGACGGTCGTCGTCGCGTACACGGTCCAGCTGGTGACCAGCCGAAGGGAGCGCCTGCTGTGAGCGCCGAAACCGCCGAGGCCCCGCCGACCGTCCCCGCGGTCCGGAACCGGACGGACGGGACGGCCCGTCCGGTCCGGCCCCGCCGCCGCAAGCGGCGGACCGGCAAGAGCCCGGCGCTGACGATCGTGATGGGCCTGATGCTGGCCTACGCGCTGCTGCCGCTCGTGTGGCTGTTCGTCAGCGCGACGAAGTCGAACCGGACCCTGTACGACTCCCCCGGCCTGTGGTTCGGCGACGGGTTCCACCTGTTCACGAACATCCACGACGTGCTGACCTACGACGACGGCATCTACCTGCGCTGGTTCGGCAACACACTCCTGTACTCCGTCGTGGGCGCCGGCGGCGCAGCGCTGATCGCCACCATGGGCGGCTACGCGCTCGCGAAGTTCGACTTCGTCGGCCGCCGGTTCCTCTCCGCGCTCGTGCTCGGCGCAATCTCCATCCCCGCCACCGCAATCGCGGTGCCGACCTACCTGCTGTTCAGCGACATGGGCATCGTGAACACCCCGTGGGCGGTCCTGCTGCCGAGTCTGGCCAGCCCGTTCGGCCTGTACCTCATGCAGGTCTACGCCCGCGACGCCGTCCCCGACGCCATGCTCGAAGCCGCCCGCATCGACGGCGCCGGCGAGCTGCGGATCTTCTTCACCATCGCGCTGCGGCCGCTCGTCCCCGGCTTCGTCACCGTGCTGCTGTTCACGCTCGTGGCGACCTGGAACAACTACTTCCTGCCGCTCATCGTGCTCAACGATCCGGACCTGTTCCCGCTCACGGTCGGCTTGCACCAGTGGAACGACTTGGCGCAGGGCGGCAACAGCGTCGGCAACGTGCCGCTGATGCCGCTGGTGCTGACCGGCAGCCTGCTGGCGATCCTGCCGCTGATCGCCGCGTTCCTCTTCCTCCAGCGGTTCTGGCAGTCGGGCCTGAGCGCGGGCGGCGTCAAGCAGTAGCCCCGCCCGCCGCCCCGTCCCGATCGGCGCACCTCGACGCCTCCCCCGACGCACGTCCCTGCACGTCCCTGTCCCCACCCCGGCTCGACCCTGCCTTGGGAGCATCCGAAATGCGTAGTTCGCTCAAGCCTGCCCTGACCGCCACGACGGCCGCCGTGCTCGCGCTGGCCCTGGCCGCGTGCGGCGGCGGTTCCGGCGGCAAGTCCGACAACGCGGGCGGCAAGGCCGATCCGGCCGCTGTGCAGGCGGCCCTCGACAAGCCCGCCGAGATCACGTTCTGGACGTGGGTCCCGAACATCGAGAAGACCGTCGCGCTGTTCGAGAAGAAGTACCCGAAGGTCAAGGTCCACGTGGTCAACGTCGGCCAGTCGAAGGACCAGTACACGAAGCTCACGGCCGCGCTGAAGTCCGGCAAGGGCGGCCCCGACGTCGCGCAGATCGAGTACTTCGCACTGCCGCAGTACGCGCTCACCAAGGGCCTGGTCAACCTGGCCGATTACGGTGCCGGCAGCCTCCAGGACAAGTTCGCCCCGTCCGCGTGGTCGCAGGTCAACGTCGCCGGCGGCGTCTACGGCGTACCGCAGGACACCGGGCCGATGGCGATGTTCTACCGCAAGGACGTCCTCGACAAGGTCGGTGCGACCCCGCCCAAGACCTGGGAGGAGTTCGCCGCGGTCGCGAAGAAGCTGCACGATGCCGACCCGAGCACGTATGCCACGTTCGTGGACCCGGGCGACGCGGGCGCGTCGACCAGCTTCATGTGGCAGCTCGGCGGCAAGCCGTTCGCCGTCGAAGGCACCTCCGACGTGAAGGCCGACTTCGCGAACGACCCCGGCGCCAAGACCTACGCGTCCACCGTCACCGGCCTGGTCAAGGACAAGCTGCTCGACGTGACGCCGAGCTGGAACGACGAGTGGTGGAAGTCGATGGCGGCCGGCAAGTACGCGTTCTGGCTCGCGGGCGCCTGGGCGCCGGCGGTGCTGGAGAAGAACATCCCGCAGGCCAAGGGCACGTGGTCGGCGGCGCCGATGCCGGGCGGCGCGAGCGCGGAGAACGGCGGCTCGTCCGTCGCGGTCACCACGCAGGCCAAGAACAAGGAGGCGTCGGTCGCGTTCGCCGAGTGGCTCAACGCCGACCCGGAGGCCGTCAAGTCGCTCAACGGCGAGGTCGGACTGTTCCCCGCCACCAAGGCACTGCTCGACGACCCGGCGTTCCGCGGCGCGGACGTGCCGTACTTCCCCGGCCAGAAGCCCAACGAGGTCTTCGCCGACATGTCGAAGGCGGTCCGGCCGGAGTGGCAGTACCTGCCGTTCCAGGTGTACGCGAACAGCGTCTTCAAGGACACCGTCGGCCAGGCGCTGCAGAACGACGGCGACGTGGCCCGCGGCCTCGCGGAGTGGCAGAACCGCGTCACGACGTACGGCAAGGAGCAGGGTTTCACGATGAAGTAGGCCGCGGCCGTCCGTTCCTCCCGCAGTTCCCGTGATCCCGTAGTTCCCTTGGTTCCCGTAGGAGTTCCCCGATGACCGCCGTCCTCGCCGCCGATCCCGGTATGCCGCTGGTCCTTCCGCTGCTGCCCGGTGAACGGTGGTGGGGCGGCGCGTCCGCGGAAGGCCGGTCCATGCCGTATGCCGCCGGATACTGCTTCGACCTGCGGGACCTGCTCGGCAACCAGGGCATGCCGCTGCTGCTGTCGAACCGGGGCCGCTGGGTGCACGGCACGGGCACGTTCACGTTCGCGGTGGGCGAGGACGCGCTGACGGTCACCCCGCACCGGCCGGGTGCGGTGGTGGAGTACGGCAGCGGCTTCGGCGACCTGCGGGGCGCGTACCGCGACGCGCTGGCGCGGTACTACCCCGCGTCGGGCACCCGGCCGGCCGCGCTGCTGTTCACCGCGCCGCAGTACAACCTGTGGATCGAGACGGTCTTCGAGCCCACCCAGCAGAAGGTGCTGGACTACGCCGAACGCCTGCTCGCCGAGGGCTTCCCACCCGGCGTGCTGATGATCGACGACCAGTGGAGCAACGACTACGGCAACTGGACCTTCCATCCCGGCCGGTTCCCGGACCCGGCCGGGATGGTCGCCGAGCTGCACCGACTCGGGTTCGAGGTGATGCTGTGGCTGGTCCCCTACGTCACCCCGGACTCCCCCACCGCGCGGACGCTGAACGACGCCGGGCTGCTGCTGCGCGACCCGGCGGACCGCGACCGTGCGGCGGTGGGGCATTGGTGGAACGGCTGGAGTTCGGCGCTCGACCTGGGCAACCCGAAGACGGTCGCCTGGCTCCAGGGCGTGCTGGGCACGCTGCGCACCGAGTTCGGCATCGACGGCTTCAAGTTCGACGGCGGCGACGCGGAGTGGTGGCGGCGTCTCGGGGTGGCCGATCCGGAGGCGTACACGCTCGCCTGGAACCGCATCGGGCTCGCGTGGCCGCTGAACGAGTACCGCGAGGCCTGGCGCACCGCGGGCCTGCCGCTCGCGCAGCGGCAGCAGGACAAGTACCACCTGTGGGAGGGCCGGTTCGGTATCGAAAGCCTGATCCCGAACGCGCTCGCGCAGGCCCTCACCGGGCACGCATTCACCTGTCCGGACATGATCGGCGGCGGCGAGTTCCGCTTCGTGCCGGGCGAGGACGGCGAGGGCTTCGACCCGGAACTGTTCGTCCGCTACGCGCAGATCGCCGCGCTGTTCCCGATGATGCAGTTCTCCGCAGCCCCGTGGCGGGTCCTGGACGCCGAGCACCTGGCGATCGTGCGCCACGCGGCCCGGCTGCACGCCGCCTTCGGCGCCGAGATCCTCACCGTCGCCGAGGCCTCGGCAAAGACCGGCGACCCCGTCCAGCGCCCACTTGCCTGGGCCTACCCGGACGGCGGCTACGAGGACGTCACCGACCAGTTCCTCATCGGCGACGACCTGCTGGTCGCCCCCGTCACGCTCCGCGGCGCGACGACGCGCGATGTCCACATCCCCCGGGGCACCTGGCGCGCCGACGACGGCACCGAGCACACCGGGCCCGCACGCGTCACGGTCGCGGCACCACTGGCCCGGCTCCCGCACTTCCGCCGGATCACGGCGGGCTGACGTCAGTCCGGCGTCGACACGAGTTCGTGCAAATGACCGTCCGGGTCGCGGAAATAGACCCGGCCCGGGCCGCCGAGGGGGTCGTCGGTGCGGCCGTTGGCGGGGTCCTCGGGGTCGTTGCCGAAGGCGATGCCGCGGTCGGCCAGCCGGGCGACGGCGGCGGCGAAGGCCGCGGGGGCGACGCGGAAGGCGAGGTGCAGCGGAGCCGGGTCCTCGACGCGTACGAAGGCGAGCGACCAGCCGTCGAGCACGAGCGAGAACATGTCGCCGGGCTCTTCGTCGGGCGGGCCGTCCGGGACGACGGCCCCCTCGCCCAGCACCCAGGCCAGGAAGGTTCCGGCGGCTTCGGGGTCCCGGGCGGGAATGCCCACATGATCAACAGTGACGGCCATGCCGGCGTCCTGGATCAGTGCGGCGGCCCCTGAGCCCCGCTGTCCGCTTCGCGCTCGGCGCGCCATTGCGCCACGAAAGCGTCGACGTCGACGGGCTTGCGGTCGAGCATCGGGCCCGGCGGCGGGCGCCGCAGCATCGCCTCGATGCGCTCGTTGATCCCGTCGAGGAGTTCCCGCACGGCGCGCTCGGTGGGCGCGGTGCGGGCCTCGATCAGCGCGTCCTCGGTGTCCTTCCGCAGTCGCAGGGCCTGAGGCAGGATCGATACGCCTTCGCGGTGCAGTTTGTCCTTGACCCACCAGAGGTCGTCGTACGGAGTGTCGAGCGCGGCGAGCGGCTTGCCGAAGCCGGGCAGCGACGAGAAGGCGCCGCTCTCTTCCGCCTCGCGGATCTTGCGGTCGACCCACGATTCGAAGGGCACGCCGGGCGGCTTGCGTTCGGTCACGGGGAAGGCCTCCCTACCGCTGGGGTTCCCTTCCATGATGCCGCGTCCCCGCGGCGGACCGGCCGCGGGGACGCCCGGCGCGCGGTTCAGGCGCCGCCGCGCAGCTCCGCCAGCTTCACCACGCGGGCGGTGGGCGCCTCCGGCTCGTGCTTGGGCAGCAGCCAGCGGCAGAAGACGACGCCGGTGTGCAGTCCGGTGGTCGGCAGCCAGTCGGGTTCGCCCGGTCCGGGGTCCTCGTGGGCGACGACGACGCGGAACCGGTTGTCGGGCGTCAGCCGGGCGGTGCGGGTGTTGCGGGAGACCGGGCCGGTGGGTGCGTCCATGGACTGCATGAACGAGTTCCACAGCTGGATGCCCCAGTAGGTGCACTCCCCCGCGTCGCCTTCGATGACCAGGGCTTCGTCCGGTGCGAGTTCGTAGCGGGCCCGGCAGTAGACGTTGTCGGGTGTGCCCCAGCCGGGCATGGTGCGGCCGAAGCGGAAGGGTTCCGCCATCTCGTTGGGGGCGACGGGGCGCTGCGGCTGGGTGAGGACCGTCTCGGCGAGGAAGGCCGTCGTGGCGCGGAGCCCGGCGGCGACCCGTTCGGCGTCGAACACGAGCGGGCCGGCGGCCGGTTCGGCGGCTTCGATGGTGTATTCGGGCCGGCGGGCGGTGTCTTTGGCGAAGTAGTACTCGCGGGAGATGACGATCACGGCGTCGTCCGGGAGTTCGATCCAGTCGCCGTCGGCCGGGCGGTTCCGGGAGAGGGTGATGCGGAAGGCTCCGTCGTCGGCGACCTGCATGGCCTCGTGGTTGAGGTCGCCGACGGTGCGCTGCCGCAGGTGGGCGGCGGCGTCGGGGCCACCGTGCACGGTGAAGGAGAGGTAGCACTCGTCGCCGCGGCGGCCGGTGACGACGTAGTCGCGGCGGCCGTCGACGAGGGCGATCGTGTAGTGGGTGTCGGTGTTGTCGCCGAGGATCCGCGCGGTGGGTCCGGCGAGCGGGAGGAACCGCGGGGCGGCGGGGTCGCCTTCGAGGTAGATCTCGAGGCCGTAGCGCAGGACGTGGGTGAGGCTGCGGTAGCCCTCGGCGACGGTGCGCTGGTCGAAGACGCCGCGGGCGGGGTCGAGGAAGCTGTTCTCGGCGTCGCGGAGCCCGTCGAGCAGGGCGTGCCAGACGTCGGCGAGGGGGCCGGGGTCGTTGCGGGGCGTGCTCATGCGTGTCCTCCGGTCGAACGTGTCTCGGGGGCGATTCCGAAGCGCTTGCGGTAGCCCTCGAACCGCTCCGCGACGGCGCCGCCTTCCAGGCCGAATTCCTCGAGGGCGTACGTGTGGCGGCCGTACTTGTGCTGCCGGTTTCGGCCGGTGTGGGCGCGCATCGCGGCTTCGGTGGCGGGGTCGAGGTCGCGTCCGAGCCACGTGTAGACGGCGCGGACGGTGCCGACCGGGTCGGCGACCAGGTCCGGGTAGGCGATGTCGAGGAACCGTTCGTCGCCGTTGCGGTCCCGGAAGTCGACGACGCGGTCCGCCATCGCGGCGAGGTTCGCGGACCAGGTGCGGCCGGTGGTGTAGCGGTGGTCGGTTTCGGTGAACGTGCCGGACAGCGAGGTGACCAGGCTGCACGTGGAGGCGACGGTGACCGACGGGTCCCGGTGGGTGACCACGAACCGGGCGTCGGGGTAGCGCGCGGCGACCGCGTCGATCGCGTGGCAGTGCACGGGCGCTTTGAGGAACCAGCGGCCGGGACATCGGGATTGCAGCAGGCGGAGCATGCGGTGGTGGTGGTCGTACGCGGCGGTCAGGTCGCTGCCGAGCAGCCAGGCGTCGTAGTCCGGCACGTTGTACATCGTCGACAGCATCAGGCTGGCGAAGTGCTGGGCGAGCAGCACCGTGCACTCGACGGGTGCCTCGGGCGGGTCGTGGTGGATGGCTTTGAAGCCCGGGTTGAGCCGGTCGAGGACGCTGGGCGCGCCGCGGGCGGCGTGGAGCCGCGGGTCGTCGCGGTAGGTCGCGGTCTCCGGCGGCGGGGTGGAGTCCTGGGCTTCCCAGCCGAGGAGCGACCGGTTGGCCGGGTCGGCGGCGAGCAGGTGGCTGAGCGCGGTGGTGCCGCTGCGCGGCAGGCCGATGACGAACACCGGGGCGGTGACCCGCTCGTCGGCGAGTCCGGGATGGGCGCGCTCCCAGGCGGCGGTTCTGGCGCGGTTGGCGAGGGCGGCTTTGGTCTGGCCTTCGAAGACCGCGCGGCCGATCGGCGTGAGGTCGGCCGTGGCCGCGACGGCGTCGTGGACGCGTTCGAGGCCGTCGCGGAACGACGGGTCGCCGAAGTCGTCGAGGCCGGTTTCCGCGGCCACCAGGTCGAGCAGGTCGTCGATGCGCTGCGCCACGTGCGCCTCCGCGGGGATCCGGCCGGACTGACGCGATTACTTGTACGCTATACGGAAATTGAAGGGAAGAGCCGCCCGGGATTTCCGCGGCGGAAAGGGAGGCACCGTGACGGCGAGCGACCGCATTCCGGACGCCCCCGAAGGCCCGGCCGCGGGAAAGCGGGGCCGCGGCCGGCCGCGGCGCCGCACCGAGGCCGAGGTCCTCGACGCCGCCGCGGCGGTGCTGGCCGAGTCGGGGGCCGCCGCGGTGTCGATCCGCAAGGTCGCCGACCGGCTCGGTACCGCGCCGATGACGATCTACACCTCGTTCCCCGGCCGCGATGCCCTCGTCGACGCCCTCGCCGCGCACCTGATGAGCCGTCACAACACGGCTCCGGACGCCGCGTTGCCGCTCGAGGAACGGGTGCGCGACTGGATGGCCCGCTACCGGGACGCGCTGGTCACGACCCGGCTGCACGAGTTGCTCGCCACCGGGGCGTCGGTGGCGCCGCTCCTCGACGTCGCCGCCCGCTGGACCGCGCAACTCACCGCGCTCGGCCTGTCCCCCGCCGACGCGGCCGCGGCGACCCGGCAGTTGGTGTGGGCGGTGCACGGGTTCTGCGCCGCCGAGGCGGGCAACCTCGCCGCGCAGACCGACCGGACGGCCGACGCGCTGCTGCGGGTTCCGGAGGAGCATCGTGCGGCGGCCGCGGCGTATCTCGCGGACCTGCGCGCCGCACCGGACTTCGCGGCCGAGTTCGCACGCACCGCGGATGCGCACGCCCGGGCGATCGCGGCCTTCGCGGCGCGGCATAGGATCGGCGGGTGACCCACCGCACCGCCGAACACGCGTTCCAGATCCGCCCGTACCGCCCGGAGGACGCGGACGGTGCGGTCGAAGTCTGGGCGCGGGCCTCGGAGATCGCCCACGCGTTCCTGGGCGACCCGGCCGGGCCGGAGCGCGAGCGCAAGATACGCGAGATCTACCTCGTGCACGCGGACAACTGGGTCGCGGAGACCGCCGACGGCCGGGTGGCCGGTCTGCTCGGCATGCTCGGGTCGGAGATCGGCGGCCTGTTCGTGCACCCCGACGCGCAGGGCATGGGCATCGGCCGCGCCCTGGTGGCGTTCGCCGCGGCCCGGCACCGGAGCGTGACGCTCGACGTGTACGAGGAGAACGGCAAAGCCCGCGCGTTCTATGCGCACCTCGGCTTCACCGAGAAGAGCCGCGGCCACGAAGACGACGAGGACAGCGGCCACTTGGTGATCACGCTGCGGCTGACCGGCGCGCCCCGCGCGGCCGGCTCGGCGCCGGTCGACGCCGAGGTCTGAGCACCCCCTCCCCCCGCTCTCCTCCCGTTTCACCCCCCGGACGACCGGCGCGGATCGATGCCGGCCGGGACTCGGGCATGCCCGCGCACCGCACCCCCGCCGCCGCCCGGCCGGTGGAGCGGTGCCCTGCGGGTGCCCTTCGCAGGCCCGCACGAGGCTCCCACAAGACGCACCACATAGCTACTCACGTATATATGTGCGTTCGCTTGCTGCGCCTATTGACACCAAGATCTCGCCAATCCAACCTAAGGCATAGATTCACGCGTACTTACCGACGCAGACGCCTGCAGTACTCGGGGGCGACGCGGATCGTTCGCCTCGGACACCCCGGTGGGGGGCGTGGCGTCCGGCGGCAGGCGTCGCACCCATCACCGAATATCACCTCTTCCTTGGGAGACCCATGCCTTCCGCCTGCCAGGGTTCGCACCGTCCTTGCGAGGCCCCCCGGTGACCGCCCCGGAAAGCACCGCCTCCGGCACCGCCCCGCCGGGCGCTTCCGGCCCCGCCCCCGCCGCGTTGACCGCGACGCTCATCCACGCCGAGGCGGAACGCGCCGAGCAGGCCGCCGCCGAGCGGGACGTGCTCTTCGCGGACGAGCTGCTCCCCGGCGTCGGCGCGCAACAGCTGACGCTGCGCGAGGGCCTGGCGGCGGGCGGGTCGGCGACGTTCTTCACGCTGATGCTGCTGTCCTCGTTCGACGAGTTGGAGCAGGCCACGCTCGGCGTGCTGGCGCCGGACATCCGCGACTCGTTCGGGATGAGCGACGGCGCGATCGTGTTCCTGTCGGCGGCGTCGGGCGCGTTCCTGGTGCTCGGTGCGCTGCCGATGGGCTGGCTGGCGGACCGCCGCCGGCGCGGCCGGGTGGCCGGGTGGGCGGGGCTGGCGTTCTCGGCGTTCATGGTCGCGTCGGGTGCCGCCGCGAACGTGTTCCTGATGTTCCTGGCCCGGCTCGGGGTCGGCGTGGCGAAGTCGAGCACCATGCCGGTGCACGGGTCGTTGAACGCCGACACGTATCCGATCGGGGTGCGCGGCCGGATCGCCGCGACGAACGGCATCGCGGGCCGGCTGGCGGCGGTGCTGAGTCCGCTGGCGGTCGGCGGGATCGCCGCCGCGGCGGGCGGCAGCGAGGGGTGGCGGTGGGCGTTCTTCGTGCTCGCCGTGCCGACCGCGGTTGCCGCGCTGTTCGCGTTCCGGCTTCCGGAGCCCCCGCGTGGGCAGCACGAGATGAAGGCGGTACTCGGCGAAGTCCTGGTGCAGGACAAGCCGATGCCGATCTCGATCGAGGCGGCGTTCGCGCGGCTGCTGCGGATCCGCACCACGAAGACCGTCGTCATGGCGTTCGCCGCGATGGGGTTCGGGCTGTTCACGGGGCCGGTGCTGACCAACCTGTGGATGGAGGACCACTTCGGGCTGGGCACGTTCGAGCGCGGGGTGTACGGCACGCTCGGCGGGCTCGGGGTGCTGGCCGTGCTGCCGTTCGTCGGCCCGCGGTACGACCGGCTGTACCGCACCGACCCGGCGCGGGCGCTCAAGCTGGTCGGCCTGCTGATCCTTCCGGTGGCGGTGCTGATGCCGCTGCAGTGGGCGATGCCGACAGCGCCGTTGTTCGTGGTGGCGCAGATGCTGCCGATGATCCTGCTGTCGTCGGCGTTCGCGATGGTCGGCCCGGTGATGCAGTCGGTGACGCCGTACCGGCTGCGCGGCCTGGGTTCGGCGCTGGCCGCGATCTACATCTTCTTCATCGGGGCGACGGGCGGATCGCTGCTGTCGGCGCTGATCCTGGACTCGTACGACGCGCGCACGGCCGCTCTGGTCCTAGGCATCCCTTCCACGCTCGTCGGCAGTCTGATGCTGATCCGCAGCTCGTCGTTCATCAAGAACGACCTGTCGCGGGTGGTCGCCGAACTCCGCGAGGAATTGGCGGAGCGCGACCGGCAGGCCGCGGATCCGGAGCGGGTGCCGGTCTTGCAGGTGCACGGCGTCGACTTTGAATACGGCAAAGTGCAGGTGCTGTTCGGGGTCGGGTTCGAGGTGCGGCGCGGTGAGTGCCTGGCGTTGCTGGGCACCAACGGCGCCGGCAAGTCGACGATCCTCAAGACGATCTGCGGCCTCGGCACACCGTCGCGCGGCGTGGTGCGGCTCAACGGCAAGACCATCACCTACGTGGCCCCCGAGCAGCGCGGCCGCCACGGGATCCGCCTGCTGCCCGGCGGCAAGGGCGTGTTCCCCGGCATGACGGTGCGCGAGAACCTGGAGATGGCCGCGTTCCAGCTGCGCGACGCGACCCGCGAGCACCGCGACGGCCGGCTCGCCTACGTCCTGGACGTGTTCCCCGACCTGGCGGCCCGCCTCGGGCAGCGCGCCGGGTCGATGTCCGGCGGCCAGCAGCAGCAGCTCGCGCTCGCCATGGTCCTCATGCACGACCCCGAAGTCCTGCTGATCGACGAACTGTCGCTCGGGCTCGCCCCGGTCGTCGTGCAGGACCTCCTGGCGATCGTCGAGCGCCTCAAGGCGGACGGCCTGACCATGATCATCGTCGAACAGTCCCTCAACGTCGCGCTGTCGATCGCCGACCGCGCGGTGTTCCTGGAGAAGGGCCAGGTCCGGTTCACCGGCGACGCCCGCGAACTCGCCGAACGCGACGACCTCGCCCGCGCGGTGTTTCTGGGCAATCGCAGTCTCGGCAAGGAAGGCGGCTGACATGCCCGAACTGACCCGCCAACTCGCTTTCGACGGCGTCGTCAACGGCCTGGTGATCGGGCTGCTCGCGATGGGCATCGTGCTGGTGCACCGCTCGACGCGGATCGTGAACTTCGCGGTGGCGAACATGGGCCTGGTCGGGTCCGCGCTGTTCGCACTGCTCGCGGTCCGCTATGGCGTCCCGTACTGGATCGCGCTGGCGATCTCGCTGGTCGCCGGAGCCGCGTTCGGCGCGGTGATCGACCTGGTCGTGGTGCGGCGGCTGTTCAGTGCGCCGCGCGTCATCCTGCTGGTCGCGTCGATCGGTGTCGCACAGCTCGCGCTCGTCGTCGTGTCGGCCTACCCGGAGGTCGACGGCGCGAAGAGCTACCCGGTGTGGTCGAGCGCAAAGTGGCATCCGGTCGGCGTGGAGATCACCGCGACGCAGTTGGGCGTGCTGATCGTGGTGCCGCTGGTGGCCGTCGGGCTCGGCTGGTTCCTCGGCCGGACCACACTGGGCAAGGCTGTCAAGGCATCCGCGGACAACCCGGAGCTGGCCCGGCTGAACGGCATCAGCCCCAAGGCGGTGTCGACCGCGGTGTGGGCGATCGCCGGACTCGTGGCCACGGTGTGCCTGATCCTCATCTCGGCGCGCACCGGCACGGTCACCGCCCCTGCCGTGCTCGGCATGACCACGCTGATGCGGGCGCTCGCCGCTGCGGTGATCGCCCGCATGTACTCGTTCCGGATCGCGCTGCTCGCCGGCGTGGGCCTCGGGCTGCTCGAATCGGTCATCCAGTTCAACTGGCTGGACCAGCCGGGCCTCACCGACATCGTGGTGTTCGGGCTGGTGCTGGCCGCGGTGTTCGTCGCCGGGCGCGGCGGCGAGGCCGAGTCGGGCACGTTCTCGTTCGCGCCGAAGGTGCGGCCGGTCCCGGAGCGGCTGCGGAATCTGTGGTGGGTGCGGAACCTGGAGCGGTTCGGGCTCGCCGCGCTCGGCCTGGTCGCGGTCGTGGTGCCGCTGCTGGTCGCGCAGCCGTCGCGGCATCTGCTGTACACGGTGATCGTCGCCTACGCGATCTGTGCCGCGTCGGTCACGATGCTGACCGGCTGGGCCGGACAACTGTCGCTCGGCCAGATGGCGTTCGGGGGGATCGGCGCGCTGACCGCGGCGGCGTTGAGCCGCGGCCTGCACCTCGACATCGGCGGCGGCAAGGTGCTGGTGGTGGACCGGCTGACGTTCCCGACCGCGGTGGCCGCCGCGTCGCTGCTGACCGCCGCGCTCGCGGCGCTGATCGGCGTGGGGGCGCTGCGGGTGCGCGGGCTGCTGCTGGCGGTCAGCACGGCGGCGTTCGCGGTGGCGTGCGCGCAGTGGGCGTACACGCAGGAAGTGTTCCACGACAGTCCGACGCGGCCGTTGGCGACGTTCACCCGGACCGACGTGTTCGGCATCGACGTGACCTCGCAGCGCTCCTATTACTACGTGGTGCTGGCCGTCCTGGTCGTCGTGCTGACGGTCACCGGGCGGCTGCGCCGCACGGGCGTGGGGCGGACGACCATCGGCGTGCGGGACAACCCGGCGACGGCGGCCGCGTACACGGTCGGAGCGACGCGGGTGAAGCTGCGGGCGTTCGCGCTCGCGGGCGGGGTCGCGGGCCTGGGCGGGGCGCTGCTGGCGGGCGCGTTGCAGACCGTGCCGTACAGCGACGCGTACTTCCGGCCGGAAGACTCGCTGATGCTGGTCTCGGTCGTCGTGATCGGCGGTCTCGGGGCGACGTCGGGCCCGGTGCTGGGCTCGCTGTGGGTGATCGGCCTGCCCGCGCTCTTCCCGGACAACTCGCTCGTGCCGCTGCTGGCGTCGAGCCTGGGGCTGCTGCTCCTGCTGCTGTACTTCCCCGGCGGGCTCGTGCAGATCGGCTACAGCGCCCGCGACGCACTGCTGGCCTGGGCGGAGACCCGGCTCGGCGAGGAGCCGGCGAAGGCCGCGGACGCCCGGCCGACGGCGGTTCCCGCGCGCCCGGCACGGGACCCGCTGCCGGACGACGCGCCGGTGCTGGCGGTGTCCGACGTGCGTGTCCGGTTCCGCGGGATCACCGCGGTCGACGGGGTGTCCCTGGAAGTCCGGCCGAACGAGATCGTCGGCCTGATCGGCACCAACGGCGCGGGCAAGTCGACGCTGATGAACGCGGTCGGCGGGTTCGTACCCGCGACCGGCCGGGTCGAGCTGCTCGGCGGCGACGTGTCGGGCCTGGCCCCGGCCCACCGGGCCGCGCGCGGGCTGGGCCGGACGTTCCAGGCGGCGATGCTGTTCCCGGAGCTGACGGTCCGGGAGACCGTGCAGATCGCGTTGGAAGCACGCGGCCGCACCAGGCTGCTGTCGTCGGCGCTGTGGCTGCCCAAGTCAGTCAAGGCCGAACGCGCCAAGCGGGCGGAGGCCGACGAGCTGATCGACTTCCTCGGCCTCGGCCGGTACGCCGACGCGTTCATCGGCGACCTGTCGACCGGCACCCGCCGCATCGTCGAGCTGGCCGGGCTCCTCGCGCTCGACGCGCGCGTGCTGTGCCTGGACGAGCCGACCGCGGGCGTCGCGCAGCGGGAGACCGAGGCGTTCGGTCCGCTGCTGCACGAGATCCGCCGCGAACTCGGCGCGTCGCTGCTGGTCATCGAGCACGACATGCCGTTGATCATGGGGATCAGCGACCGCGTGTACTGTCTGGAGACCGGTCGGGTCATCGCCGAAGGCCTGCCGCGTGACGTCCGCAACGATCCGAAGGTCGTCGCGAGTTACCTCGGCACCGACGAACGGGCGATCGCCCGGAGCGGCTCCGCATCGGACGAGTCCGCACCCCCGGGCGCGGCCGCCGACGACCGGCTCACGGCGCCGTCGGGCGCCTGAGCGCGGGGTTTGCCACAGCCTGTCCCGGACCATCCGCCACACTGGGTCCGGGACGGGCCGTTCCCACGAAGAGCACAAGGACGGGCATGCAACTCGACTTCGTCATCCTCGGGATACTGGCGCTGCGCCGCTTCTCGGGCTACGACCTCCGCAAGTGGATGGACGGGCCGCTCCGGTTCATCGGCTACGGGGTGCAGCTTCCGCAGATCTACCGGCGGCTCGGCAAGCTGGTCGAGCGCGGGTGGATCGAGTTCGACGTGGACGCGCGGCAGGGCGGCCCGGACGCCAAGGTGTACCGGATGACGGAAGCCGGCCGGGCAGCCCTGTGGGAGTGGGCGCGCTCCGAGCACGTGCCGGCGGAGCGGTTCACCGATCCCGAGTTCGCCGTCCGCTACGTCTTCGGCGGGCAGCTCGATCCCGAGATCGCGATCCACATCGTGCGCACCGAACTGGAGTACCGCGAGAAGCAGCTCGACCCGACCGGGAACCCGCCGTGGATCACAAGCTCCCCCTACGACGGCACCATGGCGGGCCTGGACCCGGCCTGGGCGCGCGAAGTCCACGTGTCCGGGCACGAGTACGGGTACACCAGCCACGCCATGTTCATCACCTGGCTCAAGCTGACCCTGCACCGGCTGGAACGCGCCGCGGCGGCACGTCCGGCGTCACCGGGTCACCAGCAGAGCTAGGGCGTTCCGGATCGCCGGAACGGTCGGCACACGCGAACGGCCGCGGCCGGCCGGAAGGGAATCCTTCCGACCGGCCGCGGCCGTTTCGGTTGCGCAGGCGATGACGGCGGCGGAAGTGGCGCCGACGGCTAAAGCGTCACCTTCATGGTGTAGCCGATTTGGGCGGCGAGCGCGATCATCCGTTCGATGTCGAACACCTTGCTGGCCGGCGTGTAGGTCCCGTCGATGCGGAACAGCAGGTAGCGTGCCGCGTTGCCGCAGTACTCGCTGCCTTCTTCGGCGGCGGCCGCCACCACGTCCCGGAACGGCGCCACGGCTTCGGGGCCGAGCGCGGTCAGCGCCGCGAACGCTTCGAGCCGCACGCCCGAAGCGTGGGCGGGCTTGGCGAATTCGACGAGGCAGGCAAGCGCCGCCGCGTCGCCCGCGTGCTTGGCAAGCGCTTCGGCGCACGGGATGCGCACGAAGGGATCCGGTTCGCCGTCGGCCGCGGCCTTGAGCGGTTCTCCAGCGCCGGTCAGCGCGGCGGGGCCGAGGACCAGCAGGCCGATGGCGCCCCAGCGCCGCACCGTCGGGTCGGGGTCGGCGAGCGCCGCGGTGAACCGCGGGATTTCCGCGGGGTCGCGGCGGCCGACGGCGTCGGCGACGTCGAGGATCCGGGCGAGCGGGTAGGCGCCGTCGGCGCGGGACGCGTCGTAGCCTTCGGCCGGGGCGCCTTCGGGGAGGAAGCCGTTGTCGTGCACGGCGAGAATGTGCGCGCGCAGGGCTTCGTCGAGGCGCTTTTCGACGTCCGCGAAGGCGGGGTCGCCGGCGAGGTTGCGGATCTGGTCGGGGTCGGCGTCGCAGTCGTACAGCTCCACGCCGGGCTTCTCGTGCCAGAAAGCGTCCTGGACGGGGTCGAGGCGGCCGGCGAGGTGTTCGGTCTCCCATGACTGGTAGCCGGCCGCGAGCCACGCGAACGCCTGGTGGGCGCCGTAGGGGCGGTGGGGATCGTAATTGCGGATGTAGCGGTAGCGGGCGTCGCGGACGGTGCGGACCATGTCGAGGCGCGCGTCCATGCGGTTGCGCATGCCGAAGGCGAGTTCCGTGTCCTCGTCGAACGCGGTGCGGGCCAGGCTTTCCCCCTGCATCTGCGCCGGGACCTCGCCGCCGGCGAGTTCCACCAGCGTGGGCGGGATCCGGATGGTGGAAACCGCGGCCGGGACGCGGGTGCCGGGCGTGGGGAACAAGTGCGCCCAGCGGTCCGGCGCGGCGACGATCAGCGGCACGTGCAGGCCCTCGTCGTAGCACCACCGTTTGGTGCGCGGCTGCACGCCGCCGTGGTCGGAGGTGTGGATGACGATCGTGTTGTCCAGCTCGCCGTCTTCCGCCAGTTGCGCCAGCAGATTTCCCACGAACGCGTCCATGTTCGCGATGTGCCGGTAGTAGTGCGCGAAGTCGCCGCGGATATCCGGGGTGTCCGGCAGGTAGGCGGGCAGCCGGATCGCGTCGGGGTCGACGGTGAACTCCTCGCGGGAGAAGACCGCGCTCTCGTGCGTGGGGCCGTAGTTGAACACGGCGAGGAAGGGGGTGCCTTCCGGGCGGGTGCGCCAGTGCGCGGTGGAGGAGCAGTCGTCCCAGATCGTCTGCGGGTCGACGTCGCAGTTGTAGTCGGTCTTCTCGTTGTTGGTGCAGTAGTAGCCCAGGCCGCGCAGGACTTCCGGGTAGGTGGTCATCCAGTCCGGCACGGGTGCGTTGGCGCGCATCTGGTGCGCGGGTCCGTGGCTTTCCGGGGCGATGCCGGTGAGCATCGCGAACCGTGAGGGGGCGCAGACGGGGGCGGCGCTGTAGGCGTGTGCGAAGAGCGTGCCGCGTTCGGCGAGGGAGTCCAGGTGCGGGGTGACCGCGAGCGGGTCGCCGTAGCAGCCGAAGCGCGGCGGGCAGTCTTCGCTGACGGTCCAGAGGATGTTGGGGCGATCGGCTGTCATCGGGCGGCCTCCGGGGCGGCGAGTTCGGTGTCGGCGGGGCCGAGGTCTTCGAGGGCGGTCGAGAGTGTGCGGACGAGGTCGGGGTTGAGGAGTCCGGCGGCCAGCGACGAGAGCTGGACGATCGAGGCGTCGCCGATCATCCGGGTGAGGCCGCCGTCGATCAGCCGGCCGAGGCCGCGGTCGCGCAGCACGGCGACGGCGGCTTCGTCGGCGAACAGGTCGCGTAGCGGGGCGTTGACGGTGCGCGGCCCGGTCGGGAAGTCGGCGGGGTCGAGCGGCTTGGCGTCGGCCGCGGCCGCGGCTTGGGCGCGGTGGGCGCGGGCAAGCAGGTGCTCCGGCGCGGCCGATCCGTGCTGCGGGAGGCCGAGGCGGATGTACTGCTCGGCGGGCGCGTCGGCGGCACGCATGGCGTCGAGGAGCAGGCCGATCAGGTGCAGTTCGAGGTCGTCGTCGACCAGCGGCGTCTCCTGGCCGGGGTCGGTGTCCAGGTCGAACATCAGGGTGCCGTGCGGGGCCGGGGAGATCGCGAAGCCCGGCACTTTCAGTACCGGCACGCCCTTGGTGAAGGCGTACGTGCCGCCGGGGACCAGTTCGGCGCCGGCGAGTTCGCCGGGAGTGAACCGGGCGGCCATGCGGGTCGGCATGAGGGTGAGTTCGGACAGCGGCGTGTTGGACGGGTCTATGCACGCGCGCATGTAGACGTAGCGGCCGTCGGTGACGGACACGTGGCCGCCGAACGCGCCGAAGATGCCTGCTTCGCGGACGGGGGTGTCGTCGGCGACGGTCTGCCGCAGCGGCACGCCGGTCATGTCGGGGGTGCGGTCGACGCCGAAGTACTCCAGCAGGGTGGGGGCGAGGTCGATGGTCTGCACCAGCGCCGCGCGGCGTTCGCCGGTCTTGCGGCTGCGCGGGTCCCAGACGAACAGCGGGGTGTGGATGGTCTCGTCGTACCAGGGCTGGACGTTCTTGCCCCACCAGCCGTGCTCGCCGAGCAGGAAGCCGTGGTCGGTGCACACGATCAGCAGGGTGTCGTCCCACAGACCGTGGGTGTCGAACGCGTCCAGGACCCGGCCGAGGTTGCGGTCGCACATGGACAGCAGTGCCGCGTACTCGAAGCGGACATGCTCGACCTGCTCTGGGGTTTCGCGGACCATGCGGTAGTCGGGCCAGTCGTAGTGCGGGCCGTCGTAGCCGTGCTCGTAGAGGTCCTTGTAGTGCTGCTGGGAGAAGAACGGCTCGTGCGGGTCGAACGTCTCGATCTGCAGGAACCAGTTGTCCTCGGCGTGGTTCGTCTCGAGGAACTCCAGTCCGGCGTCGAAGGTCTTGCTCTGCGGCTGGTCCTCTTCACGGGTCATGTACATGCGGTTGACCCAGTCCTGGCGCACCTTGCCGCCGCTCATCGTCTTGAGCGTCTCGGCGGGCATCGCGGGGTCGGCGACGTGCCCCTTCCAGTTGTCGCCCTCCTGGCCGCGGAAGAACTCGTAGCTGCGGAAGCGGTTGTGGTACGTCGCTCCGCCGTCCTCCCAGTAGTGCTGGTGGTCGGTCACCAGGTGCGTGTACACCCCGGCGTCGCCGAGCATCTCCGGGCACGAGTCGTCGAACGGCTCCAACGGGCCCCACGAACGGTGCAGGAAGTTGTGGCGCCCGGTGTGCAGTTCGCGGCGGGCGGGCATGCACGGCATGCTCCCGGCGTAGCAGTTGTCGAAGGTGACGGTGCGTTCCGCCAGCCGCGCGAAGTTCGGCGCGTGCACCCAGTCCGGCGCGCCGTACGGCGGCAGGTACTTCCGGATGAGGGTGTCGAACATGACGACGACGGCTTTCATCGGTACTCCCGGCGGGTGGACGAGGGGGTGGACGAGGGGGGCGCCGCGCCCGGCCACGGAGGCGGCGCGGCGGCCTGGATCTATGTACGTTAGAACATGACAGCGTCAAGAAAACAGCCCATTGACACGTGAAGAACACGCCATGATGCTGAGCCGACCTAGATTCCTGGGTTAGTAGCTTCCCCGTCCGGAAGGCTCCGTTCCATGACGCCCACGATCAGACGCCCGCTCCGCCGCGCGGGCGCCGCCGCCGCGGCCCTCGCCCTGTCGCTGGCCGCGGCCGCGTGCACCATCGAGGACAAGGACAAGGCCACCGCGCCGGGCGCCGCACCCGGCGCGGCGCGAACCGACACCCCCGGGGTGACCGCCGACAGCATCAAACTGGGGATCTCCTACCCCGACTACGCCGCGGTGAAGTCGTTCGTGAACATCGACCAAGGCGACTTCGAGGCCACCTACAAAGCGCTGATCGACAAGATCAACGCGGCGGGCGGCATCCAGGGCCGCAAGATCGTGCCGGTGTTCGCCAAGACCAGCCTGGTCTCCCCGGCCGCCGCGCAGGAGGCCTGCGTCAAGCTGACCCAGGACGAGAAGGTCTTCGCCGTCGTCAACCTCATGCCGGGCAACGCGCAGGTGCCCTGCTACACGCAGACCAACCGCACCGCGGTGATCGGGAGTCCGCTCGACCCCGACATGAACGCGGCGGGGCAGGCGCCGTGGTTCTCGTTCGACACCGGGCTGATCGCCCGCAAGTCCGTCGAGGCGTTCGCCGCCCGCGGCGACCTGGCCGGGCACAAGATCGCGATCGCCACAGTCTCCAACGACCAGGCGCAGACGGACGCCCAGGTCCTGCCCGCACTCCAGGCCGCCGGGATCACCCCGGTCGCCAACGGCACGATCACGTTGAACGGTGCCGACCCGGCCGCGCTCGGCCAGCAGGCGGGCGTGCTGTTCCAGAAGGCGCAGGCCACGGGCGCGGACACGCTGCTCATGGTCGGCGGAGCGGCGCAGATCATCCCGCAGGTGCTGGAGAAGACCACGTGGCGCCCGCGGCTGCTGTTCACCGTCGTCCCGGCCGGCTACACCACCGGGAAGGGCCAGCACGACTTCGGCACGCTCAAGGACGCGGCGGCGGGCAGCCAGATCGTCGACTGGTCCGACCCCGCCCTCACCGCCTGCGCGGACACGGTGACCCAGGCCGACCCGAGCCTGGCCGGCAAGCTCGTCGACCCGGCGACCGTCGGCGGCGGGGCGCCCACGCCGGGCGCGTCGATGGCCTCGGCGTGCCGGAACCTCGCACTGTTCAAGGCGATCGCCGACAAGGCCGGCCCGACGCTCGACTACACGACCTTCCGTCAGGCCGGGAACAGCCTCGGCCGGTTCCACATCCCCGGGTTCCGCGAGGACGCGAACTACGGCCCGAACACGCCCGACGGCGCCATCCCGGTCCGCGCGACCGTCTACGACCAGGCCGGGAACCAGTTCGTCCCGGCTGCCAACTGACCTGCCTCTCCGCCCGCGCGGGCCGCACCCCGGCCCGCGTCCGCACGACTCTGGAGCACACACCCATGCCCGACCCCGCCGCGCCGCCGACCGACACCGAACTCCGCGCCTTGGCCGCCCGACTGTCCACCGACGACAAGCTGCGCCTGATCACCGGCGAAGACGTGTGGTCGCTGCCGGCGCTGCCGCAGATCGGACTCCGCAAGATCACCATGTCCGACGGCCCGGTCGGCGTGCGCGGCGTCACCTTCGACGAAGGCGACCCGTCGGTGCTGGTGCCGAACCCGTCCGCGCAGGCCGCCGCATGGGACCCCGAGGTCCCCCGCCGGGCCGGCGAACTCCTCGGCGCGCAGGCCCGCGCGAAGAACGTCGACGTGCTGCTCGCGCCCACCGTCAACCTGCACCGCACCCCGCTCGGCGGCCGCCACTTCGAGTGCTACTCCGAAGACCCGCTGCTCACCGCCCGCTCCGGCGCCGCGTTCGTCGCGGGCGTGCAGGCGCAGGGCGTCGCCGCCACGGTCAAGCACTTCGTCGCCAACGACAGCGAAGACGGCCGCATGGAGTACGACGTCCGCGCCGACGAGCGGACACTGCGCGAGGCCTACCTCGTGCCGTTCCTCGCCGCGGTCCGCGACGCGCAGGCATGGCTGGTGATGTCCGCGTACAACGGCGTCAACGGCCACACCATGACGGAGAACGCCCCGCTGCAGACCACCGTCCTCAAGGACGAATGGGGCTTCGACGGCGTCGTCGTGTCCGACTGGATGGCGGTCCGCTCCACCGAAGCCGCCTACCTCGGCGGCACGGACATCGCCATGCCCGGCCCCGCCGAACTGTGGGGCGAGCCGCTGCGCGCGGCGCTGCGCGACGGCCGCGTCGACGAAACCGTGCTCGACGACAAGGTCGTCCGCATCCTGCGGCTCGCCGCCCGGGTCGGCGCGCTCGGCGACACCGCCCCCGCCACCCCGTCCGACGTCCTCGCGCATGCGGGCGAGCGGATCCGCGACATCGCCCGGCGCGGCCTCGTGCTCCTCGCCAACCGCGGCGCGCTCCCCCTCGACACCGGCAAGCTGCGCCGCGTCGCGCTGATCGGCCCGAACGCGGTGCGGCTGTCCGCGCAGGGCGGCGGCAGCGCGCACGCCAGCCCGCAGTACGTCGTCGACGTGGCCCAGGGCCTGCGCGCGGCCCTCGGCCCGGATGTGGAACTGACGGTGCGGGACGGCGCGTTCACGCATCGCCGACTGCCCGGCCTGACCCGGGACAACTCGGTGAACCCGGTGACCGGAGCACCCGGGGTGCGTCTGGACTTCGTGGACACGGACGGCAACGTGCTCGGTTCCGAAGACCGCGTCGGCTCGCAAGTGATCCTGTGGCCGGGCCTGTTCCCGGCCGGCACCGCCGCCGCCGTGCTCCGCACCCGCATCACACCCGCTGTCGACGGCGACAACCTCCTCGACGTCCTCGGCTCCGGCCCGATGCGGCTGACCGTCGACGGCGAGACCCGCACCGTCGACCTCGGCCCCACGGGCGACAACCCCATGGAATCCCTGATGCGCCCGCCGCTCCGGCGCATCCCGGTGGCGGCCCGCGCCGGTGTGCCGGTCGACATCGAACTCGGGTACGTCGCCGACGGCGACCTGGTCGTGGCCGGTTTCGGCCTCGGCTGGGGCGACCCGCGCCTCGACGACGAGACCGAACTGCGCGAGGCCATCGCCGACGCGGCGGCCGCGGACGTCGCGATCGTCGTCGTCGGCACCACCGACGACATCGAATCCGAGGGCTACGACCGCAAGGACCTGGCGCTGCCCGGGCGTTCCGACGAACTCGTGGCGCGCGTCCTGGAGGCGAACCCGAACACCGTGGTCGTGGTCAACGCCGGATCGCCGGTCCGCATGCCGTGGCGCGACGACGCCGCCGCGGTGCTGTGGGCGTGGCTGCCCGGGCAGGAAGGCGGCAACGCCATCGCCGACGTCCTCACCGGCGCGGCCGAGCCGGGCGGCCGGCTGCCCACCACGTTCCCGGCGGACGAAGCCGACGTGCCGATCCTGGCGACGACCCCGGTCGACGGACGCCACACCTACGACGAAGGCCCCACGATCGGCTACCGCCTGTGGGCCGCCCGCGGCGCCAAACCCGCCTACCCGTTCGGCCACGGCCTCGGCTACACCACCTGGGAGTACCGCAACCTGCGCATCGAAGGCGACGCGACGGCCGGGCTGACGGTGACCGCCGACGTCGCCAACACCGGATCCCGGCCGGGCCGCGAGACCGTGCAGGTCTACCTCGAACCGGCCTCCGGCGAACTCCTCGGCCGCACCGAGCCGCTGCGCCTGGTCGGCTACGCGCCGGCGACCGCGGCACCGGGCGAGGCCGCCACGGTGCGCATCCCCGTCGACGCGGACACCCTCGCGCGTTGGGACGCCGACACGTCCGGGTGGCGCGTGGTGCCCGGCACCTACCGGATCGCCGTGGCGCACAGCGCGGGCGACGTGCGGCTGACGGGAACCGTCGAGCTGTAGCCGGCCCGAGCCGGGGCGCCGGTCTTGTGCGTGTGCCGGGGACACGCACAAGACCGGCGCCCCGTTTTCCGCACCCACCCTCGGTCCCTCTTCCAGCCGTCTCCAGCATCCTCAAACGGTTGCTATATTGCGCAACTCGATGACTATTCGGTCGGGGAGGCGCGTGCCCAGGACATCCGGGGCCGTCCGGGCATGCGGGCCCGGGCGGCAGGCCGCACGGGAAGCCGCCCAGCGCGACCGCCGCCGGTCGCGGCGCCGCCGGCGGATGCGGATCGTGCTGCTCACCGCATTGGCGTTCGTGGTCCTGCTGGCGTCCGGCGCCGCGTGGCTGTACTTCCGGCTCAACGGCGACATCCGGACGTTCTCCGGGGACGGCGTGCAGCAGGACCGCCCGCCGGACACCTCGCCCGGCCGGAACGTGCTGATCATGGGCTCGGATTCGCGGTCCGGCGACAATGCGAAGTTCGGCGGCGGCAAAGGCGACGTCGGCCGCTCGGACACCACACTCCTCCTCCACGTCTACGCCGACGGCAAGCACGCCGTCGCCGTGTCCATCCCGCGCGACACCATCGTCGACATGCCGTCCTGCCGGAAACCGGACGGCACCTGGACGCGGCCGCAGTCCAACGTCATGTTCAACGACGCGTTCTCGGTCGGGAACACGGCCTCGGGCAATCCGGCTTGCACGCAGAACACCGTGGAGAAACTCACCGGGCTCCGCATCGACCACACGATCGTGGTGGATTTCGCCGGTTTCGCCGCGATGACCTCGGCCGTCGGCGGCATCGAAGTGTGCCTGCCGAAGGAGGTCTTCGAAGGCGACCTCAACCCCAACAAGGGCAGCCGCGGGCAGCTCGTCTTCCCCAAGGGCAAGCAGACCGTGTCCGGGCAGAAGGCGCTCGACTACGTCCGGCTGCGGCACGGCATCGGCGACGGCTCCGACATCGGCCGCATCAAACGGCAGCAGGCCTTCGTCTCGTCGCTCGTCAAGAGGATCAAGGGGCAGGGCCTCGACCCGACCACCCTGCTGCCGCTCGCCGAAGCCGCGGCCAAGTCGATGACCGTCGACCCCGGGCTCGGCTCGGTGCAGAAACTGCTGTCGTTCGCGCTGGACCTCAAGGGCATCGACCTGCACAACACCAAGTTCGTCACCCTGCCGTGGCGTTACCAAGGCGAGCACGTGGCCGTCGTGCATCCCGCGGCCGACGCGCTGTGGGCGGCCCTGCACGACGACCGCACGCTCGACAACGAGGACGCCGGGAACGGCGCCGCGAAGCCGGCCGCCCTGACCCCCGCCCCACCGGCCACGCCGACACCGGGCGCGTCACCCGTCGACGGCACGGGCATTCAGGTGTCCGTCTACAACGGCACCGCCACACCGGGGCTCGCGGGCCGCGCCGCCGACCTGCTGCGCGCCGAGGGCTTCACCGTGGCCACGATCGGAACGGCGCCCGCGCCCGACCGGACCGCGACGGTCGTCGAGTACCCGCCGACGCATGCCGACCAGGCACAGATCGTGGCCTCCGCCTTCCCGGGAGCCGAACTGCGGCCCTCCACCCGCGCCCCCGGGATCCGGGTGACCGTCGGCAGCGTCTTCGCCGACACACCGGCCGCACCCGCGCCCGGGGCGTCCGGCTCGGACGCCGCCTCGCCGGAGCCCGCCCCGACGGCCGTGCCGCCGTCGGTGGCGCAGGACGCCCGGTCGGCCGACGACGACGCGTGCAGCAACCTGTCGTACGGCTGACCGTCAGCCCGCCGGCAGCCCTCGCTTGAGAGGTTGCGCAACCTCTAAAGTGCTGGGGCAAGGCCGAGCCCGGGACCGCCGGAGCGGGGCGGAGGAACCGAGCATCGGCATGGGGGCGGCAGTGCGGCTTTGCTTTCTCGTGGAAGACCAGTACCGCGACGACGTCATGCCCCTCCACGTCGCCCGGCACCTCCTGGCCACCGGCCACGAGGTCGACATCGTCGAACCCGGCCGCGGCGTCGTGCGGATCGACGAACTGCTCGCTCGCGGCCACGACGCGTGGGTGCTGAAAACCGTGTCCGGCGGCCCCGGCCTGTCCCTGTTCGACGCCGCCGCGGCGGCCGGGATACCCACCGTCAACGACGCCCGCGCCGTGCACACCGTCCGCGACAAGACGGTCGCCGCGGCCATCGCCCGGCGGCACGGACTGCCGTTCCCGCCCACCCGGTTCGTCGCCGCCGCCGACCTGCTGCACCGCTTCGACGGCGGGCCGCTGGTGGTCAAGCCGGTCGCGGGCGACTCCGGGCGCGGCGTGCACATCGTGCGGTCCGCCCGCGACCTGCGCGAAGCCCGCGGCGCACTGCACCGCGAAGGGTTCCTGCTCGTGCAGCCGTACGTCCCCAACCCGGGCGTCGACGTCAAGGTCTACAGCGTCGCGGGCGACCTCCACGCCACCGTGCGCACCTCGCCGCTGCACCCCGACCGGCCGGTCGAGACCCGGGAGATCCCGCTCCCGGACGACCTCGCCGCGCTCGTCTCCCGGATCGGCGAGGTGTACGACCTCGACCTCTTCGGCATCGACGCCGTCGAAGGACCGGACGGCTGGACGATCGTCGACGTCAACGACTTCCCGAGCTTCCGCGGCGTCCCCGACGCGGTCCCGCGCGTCGCCGCCGCGGTGCTGCGGCTCGCCGACGCCCGGCACGGCAGGCTCGGCACGCGCGCGGTGACGGCGCGCCGGTAACCCGGCCGCGGAAACGGCGAAGGCGGCTCCCCCGGCCGGGCGAGCCGCCTTCAGGTGCCGGATGCGGCTAGCCGCGTCCGCCGTACTGCCGTTCGAACGCGGTGAACGCGCCTTCCTGCTGCCACTGGAGCGCGGCCTTCGGGTTCGCCTCCAGGAACTGCGCGCAGCGCTGGTGCGGCTCCGGGTCGCCCGGCCGGTCGGAGCGGCACGCCGTCACGACGGCGGACTTGCCCGGGCCGGAGAACAGGCTCGCGCCCGGGACGAACGCGTACTCGAGGGAGGCCCGTGCCAGGTCCTTGAGTTCGAGGTAGCTCAGACCGTAGGTCTGTGCGGCGTACTGGTATTCGTGGGTGATGTCGACGCGGGAGATGCCCGGGTCGTCGGTGGCCAGCACGATCGGCACACCGTACTGCCGGTACGTCGAGAACGGGTGGTCGGCGCCCTTCACGCCGAGGATCTGCGCGTTGCTGGTGAACGGCACCTCCACGGCGACCTTCTCGGCGGCCATCGTGCGGGCGAGGTCCTGCCAGTTCGTCTCGTTGCGCAGGTCGACGCCGTGCCCGATGCGTTCCGCCTCACCGGTGCGGACGGCCTGGTCGACGTGGAAGGTCAGGTCCTCCGGCTTGACCAGTCCGGGCACCAGCTCGCCGGCGTGCAGCGTGATGTGCGCCTTCGGGTAGACGGTGTGCAGGTAGTTCAGCATGCGCATCTGCAGCCGGTAGTTCTGCAGCGAGCTGTCCCAGTCCTCGGGCTGGACCAGGTTGATCGCGACGAACCGCGCGTCCTGCTCGGCGAGGCGCATTCCGACGACCATCTGCGTGAACACCCGTTCGGGGGTGCTGCCCCGCGACACCTGGGAGATCCACCGCACCGACACCTTGCAGCCCGGGTCGGGCGCACCGGTGCCGCAGTGCGCGGTCTTGGCGTAGACCGCGTCGGCGTCGTCGGATTCCTTGCGGGCCGCGGCGACGACCGCGTCCATCTGCCCGTCGGCGAGCAGCTTCGCGTGCATCTTCGCGAAGTCGTCGTCCCAGCCGACCTTGTTCGCCAGGGCCTTGGCCTCTTCGGAAGCCGGGCTGACCATCGTCTCCAGGTACGACTGGTTCTGCGCGGCGAGCGCGTTCGTGACATCGGCCAGGAGTTCGCCGCGGTGCCGCCAGGTGACGTCGCCGAACTTGTTGAACGCGTCGAAGAAGTGGTCGTGGCCGGACTCGCCGGGCGGGAAGTCCTGCATGGACCACGCGGCGATCACCGTCCGCCGGTAGTCCGCATCGGTCTTGGTGTCCGCCGCCGGGCGGTCTCCGGGCTTGCAGGGCGGCATGTAGGCCGTCGTCGTCGGGTCGAGGCACATGCCGTCCTGGGCGGCCAGGGAGAGGATGTACTCGGTGGACGCCGCGCCGGACAGGTGGTTGTGCAGGTCGCCGCCCTTGGGCAGCGCGGCGAAGAAGGCGCGCTGCGCGGCGGGGTCGTCCTTGATGCTGTCGAGATAGGCCGCCACCCGGCGTTCGGCGGCGGTGCCGGGCCGCGCGGCACCGGTCTGCGCGGCGGCGGTCTGCCCGGCAGCGGGGAGTAAGGACAGCAGGCTGAGGGCGCATGCACCGAGGGGAAGCAGAATCCGGCGGCGCGCGGCCGTTCGCATGGTCGTTTTCACCGGGGAATCATGGCCGACCGACCCGTTGGCCGTCCCGCGAAGTCGCCGCTCAGGAGCCCGGTTTCACACCTTCGAGTGAACCGCTATGCGGCGCCCTGCCCCAACGCCTCAGCCAGGGACAGCTTCCCTGTGGCGATGTGCATCCCGCGCGCCGCGATCCGTGCCTGCGCCGTGTCGAGTTCGCCGAGCCGGGTCAGCGGCGCGGGCCCGTCGTCGTGCAGCGCGCAGCACAGCAGCAGCAGCGTGCGCAGCGGCCCCTCGGAGTACGCCGAATCCTCCGCGGTCACGATGTCGCGGAGCACGTCCCACCGCACGGCGGCGTAACGCCCGTCGTCGGACCAGTCGAGGCAGACCGCGTACAAGTCGGGGCGGCGGACGAACGAGCCCTCCTCGGTGAGGATGTACGCCGTGGCCTGCGCCGCCGGTTCGCCCTCCGCTGCGCGGTAGAGCGCCGCTTCGATCACCTCGGACGACAATGCGGGCACCGCCGCGCCCAGCCGCTGGTTTTCCACGTTCCCCACGACCATCGGTATCGGCCCTTCCCGTCCCCGTGTCACACGCCGAAGGCGCAGCACCCCTCATCGAAGATGATTTCGACCTCGGACAAGAGTAAGACCACGAGCGGTGTGCAATGCGCCGGAAACGCCGGATCGGGTCAGGGTTTCGTGTCGGGATCCGCGGCGGTGCGGTTGCGTTCCTGGGTGAGATCGCCGATCGCGATCGCCAGAGCGAGTACCACGAACGAGATCGACACGACGAGTCCGAGGCGCAGCGCGCCGGACCAGTCGGGGTGCGCCTGGGACGCGAGCCGGGAGAAGAACGTGGAGCCGACGACGGCGATGCCGAGGGCGGAGCCGATGCGTTGCCCGGTCTGCAGGACGCCGCCGGCGCTGCCCGCTTCCCGGGGCGGGACGGACGCGAGGGTGAGGGCCTGGTTGGGGGCGATGACGAGCCCGCTGCCGAGTCCGGCGATCAGGAGCGGGCCGAGGATGGCCCATTCGGTGACGGCGGGGTCGACGGTGCCGACGAGCACGACGACGACGCCGAGTCCGCAGATGACGGTGAGGAGTCCGGCGGCGACGAGGGCGTGTCCGTAGCGGGCGACGAGGTGTCCGCCGACGGCGGCGGACGCGGCCGAGCCGAGCGCGAACGGGGTGACGGCGAGTCCGGCGACGAGGGCGGAGTCGCCGAGCCCGGACTGCAGGTACAGGGTGAGGACGAAGAAGATCGAGGTGAAGCCGGCGAAGTAGCAGAGCATCACGAGGGAGCCGCACGCGTAGGAGCGTTCGCGGAACAGGTCGAGGTCGACGAGCGGCGTGTAGCGCTTGCGGTAGCGGTACTCCCACGCGACGAACAGCGCCAGCAGGGCCGCGGACGCGGGCACGAACAGCCACTTGGCGGCGGTGTGCCACTGCCGTTCCTCGACGAGCGGCAGCATCAGCAGGACGACGGCGGCGCCGAGCAGCATGACGCCGACCGGATCGAGGTCGCGCAGGCAGGGCCGGTGTTCGTGCTCGGGGCCGGGCAGCAGCCGCGCGGCGAGGACGAACGCCGCGATACCGATGGGCAGGTTGACGAAGAAGATCCAGCGCCAGCCGTGTTCGGCGCCGAACACGTTGATGATGAGCCCGCCGAGGACCGGCCCGACGGCCGTGGAGATGCCGATCACCGAGCCGAAGACGCCGAACGCGCGGGCGCGTTCGCGTCCGCGGAACAGTTGCTGGATGAGGGCGGAGACCTGCGGCGTGAGCAGCCCTCCCGCGACGCCCTGGATCAGCCGGGCGAGGACGAGCCACACCGCGCTCTGCGCGGCCCCGCACAGGGCGCTGGCCGCGGTGAAGAGCGCGACGCCGAGCATGAACATCATGCGCCGACCGCGGGCGTCGCCGACCCGTCCCGCCGGGACGAGCACGAGGCCGAACGTGAGCGCGTAGCCGGAGAGCACCCACTGGATGTCGCCGTCGGACGCGTCGAGCGCGGTGCGGATCGACGGCAGCGCGACGTTGACGATGGACACGTCGAGGAGGGTGATGAATCCGGCGAGCATGCAGACCGCGAGCGCGCGCCAGCGGCGCGGGTCGGGCGCATAGTCGCCGTCGCCCTCGCCGCCGAGCTGGACCACGGTCCGCGGGGTGTTCACCCGGTCATGCTGGTCGCGGCGGACGACCGGCCGGGTCCGCGACACGCGGGCCGCCCGACCGCGTACACGGACGGCGCAGCGTCGGGGATGCCGGGCGGGGTGTGCCGGGGGGCGTGGGTCTGTGGAGGGCGTCGGGGTGTCGGGGGGGTGCCGGGTCGCGGGGTCAGCTTCCGGCGCCGGAGCCGCTGCGCCGGACGAGCCGGGACAGCACGACGGCGCTTTTGGTGCGCACGACGAACGGTTCGGCGCCGATGCGTTCGAGGACTTTCTCGAACTGCTGGACGTCGGCGGCGAGCAGGTGGATGACGGCGTCGGCGTCGCCGGTGACCGTGCTGGCGGAGACGACCTCGGGGTATTTGGCGAGCGCGCGGGCGATGTCCTCGGGCGAGGTGCGGCCGCGGCAGTACAGCTCGACGAACGCCTCGGTGCGCCAGCCGAGCGCGGACGGTTCGACGGACGCGGAGAAGCCGGTGATCACCCCGGTTTCCAGCAGCCGGTCGACACGGCGTTTCACGGCCGGCGCGGACAGGCCTACGCGTGCGCCGATTTCGGCGTAGGTCGCCCGCGCGTCCTCGATGAGCGCGGCGATGATGCCGCTGTCCAGCGCGTCGATGGCCATCGGTTGGTTCCTTGCTCCGGATCGTGCTCGGGGGGCGGGTCTGGGCTGGGGTCTGCTGGTGGAGGTGTGCAGGTCGGGGGTCTGGCGAGGGGATGCGCGGAGGAACGTATCGCAGTGATCGCCGCCGATCCCAGGATGCGCGCAACGGATCGGGCGGGCATGCGGGAAGGACGCAATGGATCGGTGGTCGCCCGCAAGATCGACTGGTTGGCCGCAGGTCGGGCGGTCTTTAGTGTTCTGGGGAGCCGGTGTCGATGCCCGGCGGCTTGCCTGCTCGACCCTGCTCGACCCTGCTCGACCCTTCGTTTCCCTGTGTTTCCTTTCGTTTCCCTTCGTGAGAACGCCGAGAGCCGCCCCATGCCCGAGACGCGCCCCGCCCGCCTGCCGATGCACACGTACGACGAGAACCTGGCCGACATGGTGTTCGCGTACATGCGCGAACGACTGCAGCTGGATCCGGTGCCGTTGGACCACCCGGGCGTGAAGGACAAGCTGGACCGCACGCTCGACGGACTGCTGGGCGCCGACGGGAACGACCCGGCGGATGTGCTGGCGCTGTACGCGGACCACTTGGCGCCCGCGGTCATCTCGTGCGACAGCCCGCGGTTCCTGTCGTTCATTCCGGCGGCGCCGACGAAGGCCGCGCTGCTGTTCGACATGGTCGTCTCGTCCGCGTCGCTGCAAGGCATATCGTGGCTGGAGGCCGCGGGCGCGGTGGCCGCGGAGAACCAGGTGCTGCGGCTGATCGCGGACCTGGCGGGGCTGCCCGAGGGCGCCGGGGGCTGCTTCGTGAGCGGCGGTTCGGCGGGCAACCTGTCGGCGCTGGTGGTGGCCCGCGACACGGGCGCACGGCGTCGGCTCGCCGAGGGTTACGTGCCATCGGGTCCGTGGCGTGTCGCGGTGAGCGACCAGGCGCATTCGTCGATCGGCAACACGCTGCGGATCATGGGCGTGGACGCGCTGGTGGTGCCGACGGCGGACCACCGGCTGACCGGTGCGGCGGTGCGTGCCGCGCTGGCCGCGGACCCGGATCCGCGGTCGGTGGTGGGCGTGGTCGCGACGGCGGGGACGACCAACGCGGGCATCGTGGACGACTTGGCGGGCGTGGGCGCGGTGGCGGACGAATACGACCTGTGGTTCCACGTGGACGGGGCGTACGGCGGCGCGGGGCTCTTCGCGCCGAGCGTGCGGGCCAAGTACGACGGGATCGAACGGGCCGACTCGTTCGTGGTCGACCCGCACAAGTGGCTGTTCGCCCCGTTCGACTGCGCGGCGCTCGTGTACCGGCAGCCGGCGCTGGCGCGCGGCGTGCACACCCAGGACGCGTCGTACCTGGACGTGCTGCACACCGACGCGGCGGAGGAGTGGAACCCGACCGACTACGCGTACCACCTGACCCGCCGGGCGCGCGGCCTGCCGCTGTGGTTCTCGCTCGCGGTGCACGGCACGGACGCCTACCGGGACGCCATCGAGGCGGCACTGACGCTGGCCCGGGACACGGCGCGGCTGATCCGCGAGACGCCGCACTTGGAGCTGATCCGGGAGCCGGAGCTGTCCGCGGTGCTGTTCCGGCGCCGGGGCTGGTCGGCGGAGGACTACCACGCGTGGTCGCAGCGGCTGCTGGCCGGGCAGATCGGCTTCGTGACGCCGACGGGCTGGGAGGGCGAGACGGTGGCACGGTTCGCGTTCCTGCACCCGGGGACGACGCCGGAGATGGTGCGGGAGATGCTCGACACGATGGCGTGAGGGCGGGCGGGTCCGCCGGCTTGTGACGACGTCGACGGCGCCGGGGTGTTGCGTGCTTTGTCCACGCGGCGCCCCGGCGCCGCCGTGTTTCCGTCGGCTGTGGTCGTCTCGTCGTCTCGTCGTCTCGTCGTCTCGTCGTCTCGTCGTGCCGTCGTGCCGTCGTGTTTTTGTCGCGGTGTCTCAGTCGGTGGCGGGCACCACGATCAGTTCGCCGACGTGGTCCGCGAGGACGTCGCGGGCGGCGGTGGGGATGCCGTCGTCGGTGACGAAGACGTCGACGGTGTCGAGGGCGGCGAAGCCGGCGAGTCCGGCGACGCCCCATTTGGTGTGGTCGGCGACCACGGCGACGCGGCGGGCTGCGGCGATGAGGGCGCGGTTGGTCTGGCCTTCGGCGAGGTTGGGGGTGCTGAGCCCGGCGCGTTCGGAGACGCCGTGGGTGCCGAGGATCAGCAGGTCGACGTGCAGGTTCGCGAGGGCCTGGTCGGCGATCGGGCCGACGAGTGCCGCGGAGCGGGTGGGGGTGCCGCCGGTGAGCAGCAGCGTCGGGGCGTCGCCGGCCCGGTCCCGGTCGGCGGCGCGAAGCACGTCGGCGATGGGCAGCGAGTTGGTCACCACGGTCAGGCGCGGCACGCCGAGGAGCTGCGTGGCGACCGCGTAAGTGGTGCTGCCGGCGGACAGCGCGACGACGCTGCCGGGTTCGACGAGGTCCGCGGCGGCGGCCGCAATGGCCGTTTTCGCGGCGGCGGCGAGGGGGGCTTTGGCTTCGAACCACGGCTCGTCGGCGGTGGCGGCGCCGGTGCGGGCAACCGCGCCGCCGTGCACCTTGTCGAGCACGCCGTCGGCGGCGAGCGCGTCGAGGTCGCGGCGGATCGTCATGTCGGACACGCCGAGCCGGTCGACGAGGTCGGCGACCCGGACCTCGCCGTGCGTGCGGACGGTGTCCATGATCAGCGCGCGGCGGCGGCCCGCGAGCATGCCGCGTTCGGCCACGCGTGCCTCCGTGTGTTGAAGCGCCGGTCCGGGGACTGTATCCCGGATCCCGTTTCCCCATCAACCACATACCAACAACAACCACCATCGATTGTGGTTGACCTCGTGTGGTTGTGTTTGATTGTGTGTGCTTCCCGTCGATCCCGGGTGAGGATCGACCGACGGAGTGGGAGCCGTGAAGAAGACCACGACCAAGCTGGCCGACGGCCGCGAACTGCTCTATTTCGACGCGGACGAGACCGCGGTGCGCGACGCACCCGACCTGCGGCCTCTGGAGCCGGTGACCGCGCTGTCCGAGATCCGCCGTGATCCGGTGACCGGCGACCACGTCACGGTGGCCGCGCACCGGCAGGGCCGCACGTACCTGCCGCCGCCGGACGAGTGCCCGTTGTGCCCGTCGCGCGACGGGCGGCTCAGCGAGATTCCCGCCGCGGACTACGAAGTGGCGGTGTTCGAGAACCGCTTCCCGTCGCTGGCGCGCGACGCGGCGGCACACGTCCCGGGCCGGCCGGGGCCGCTGTTCGACCTGGCGCCGGGCGCGGGGCGGTGCGAGGTCGTGTGCTTCACCGCCGACCACGACGCGTCGTTCGCCGACCTGAGCGAGGAGCGCGCCCGGGTGGTGCTGGACGCGTGGACCGACCGGACGGCCGCGTTGTCGGCCTTGCCGGGGATCGAGCAGGTGTACTGCTTCGAGAACCGCGGCGCGGAAATCGGCGTGACACTCCCCCACCCGCACGGGCAGATCTACGCGTTCCCGTTCGTGCCACCGCGCACTTCCCGGATCACGGCCCGGGCCGCGGAACACCGCGAGGCGTTCGGACGGAACCTGTTCGACGACGTGGTCGCGGCGGAACTCGCCGACCCGGTGCGGGTCGTGATCGCGGGACGGCACTGGACGGCATTTGTGCCGTTCGCCGCACGGTGGCCGTACGAAGTGCACCTGTATCCGAACCGGCGGGTTCCGGACCTGACCGGGCTGAGCGAGGACGAGCGCGCGGAGTTCCCCGGGCTGTACCTGGACCTGCTGCGCCGCTTCGACCGGCTCTTCGACGGTGCGGGGCCGACGCCGTACATTGCCGCATGGCACCAAGCCCCCGCCGCACACCGCGACGAGTTGGCGCTGCACCTGGAGCTGTTCACCATCCGCCGTGCCGCGGGCAAGCTCAAGTACCTCGCGGGAGTGGAATCGGGGATGGACGCCTTCGTGAACGACGTATCGCCGGAGGGCGCGGCGGAGCGGCTGCGGGCGGTGGGCCGGTGACCGGCGTGTCCGCCGTCCGGGCCGGCTTCGCCGAGGTCTTCGGCGGCGACCCCGCGGGCGTGTGGGCGGCGCCGGGCCGGGTCAACCTCATCGGCGAGCACACGGACTACAACGACGGCTTCGTCCTGCCGATCGCCCTGTCGCAGCGCATCCTGGCCGCGGCACGGCCGCGCTCCGACGGACGGCTGCGGCTGCACAGCGCGCAGGGCGACGGCCAGACGACGGACCTCACGGTCGCGAACCTTCGCGCGGGCGCGGTCACGACGTGGGCGGCGTACCCGGCGGGCGTGGTGTGGGCGCTGCGCGAGGCGGGGCACGAGGTCGGCGGCGCGGATGTGTACCTGGCCGGCGATGTGCCGACGGGGGCCGGTCTGTCGTCCTCGGCGGCGCTGGAGTGCGCGGTCGCCTTCGCCTACGACGGGATGTACGGGCTGGGCCTGACCGCGCCGCAGCTGGCCTTGCTGGCCCAGCGCGCGGAGAACGACTTCGCGGGCGTGCCGTGCGGAGTGATGGACCAGATGGCCTCGGCGTGCTGCGAGGCGGGGTCGGCGCTGTTCCTGGACACGCGCGACCTGTCGGTACGACACGTCCCCTTCGACGCCGCGGCACACGGACTCCGGTTGCTGGTGGTCGACACCCGCGTGAAGCACGACTTGGGGGACGGCGCGTACGCGGCACTCCGCGCGGGCTGCGAGCGGGCAGCGGAGCTGGCGGGGCGCCGGGCGCTGCGGGATGTGGCGCTGTCGGAACTCGACATGGTTTTGGGTCTGTTGCCGCCGGAGCTGCACGGCCTGGTGCGCCACGTGGTGACCGAACAGGCACGGGTGACGGAGACGTTGGCGCTGCTCCACACCGGCCGGGTGGCGGGGGTGGGCCCCGTGCTGACCGCGGGACACGCCTCGCTGCGCGACGACTTCAGGGTCTCCTGTCCGGAAACCGACCTGGTGGTGGAGACCGCGGTGACGGCGGGGGCGTTGGGGGCGCGGATGACCGGGGGCGGGTTCGGGGGGTCGGTCATCGTGCTGACGAGTGCCGAGGCCGCGGACGGCGTCACGGCAGCCGTGGAGACCGCGTTCGCGGAGGCGGGATACGCCCGGCCGCGGATCTTTGCGGCGGAGGCCGGGGCCGGGGCGGGGAGGGCGGAGTAGCGGTCTTCCCCGCCCATCCGAGCACCCGGGTCTGGAATGTGCGGTCGGGGATGAAACCTCGACGACCACGGCCCGGTGGCACCCAGCCTGTGCGCCACGGCGAATCCGGCGACGGTGCCGCCAGCGCCTCCGAACGCCGCGCCCTCGAATCCTGCGGCGGCATCACCATGGTGACCATCCCCGGCGCAAGTTTCCTCACCCCCGACGAAGACCCCGCCCCGGTCGCGCGCCTGATCGGCGATGCCCGGACGTCCCAACGCAATTCGCGCGCCGGCTGACCCGACTTTCCGGCGTCGGGCAGCGCAACTACCGCCCCCGGCGCACCCGGTCCGCGCAACCCAACTCCAACATTCCCCCGACAGGCCCTACGCTGGTGCGCCGTGACTCAGCCTGCAGAACTCGACACCGCACCGCCCTTCGACCCGGAGGCGGCTCGCACGGCACGCTCCGTCATGGCTTTCACGCCGGAGCGGGTGGCGGCCACGCTCGCCTCCTACGGCGTCAACGCGTTCCCCCGGGACGTCCGCGCGTGGGAAGACGGTTCCGTCGCCCCCACCGAGGACCAGCTCATCGGTCTCGCCAAGGCCCTTGCCGTGCCGGTCGGCCGGCTCATGGGCGAATCCGGCAATGCGTCGCTGCATGCGCTGCGGCTGCGGGCCGGGCTCACCGCGGCCGCGGCCGGCAAGCAGGTCGGCATGTCGGAAGCGACCTGGTTGCGGATGGAACGCGGCAATGCCTGGCGCGCCGACGAACGCCGTACGCAAGCCCTCATACGGATGTTCAGCGGTCTGACGCACCGCCAACTCGTCGAGGTGTCCGGAGCCCGCGAAGAACTGTCCGAATGCCTCGCCAAGTGCCTCGGCCAAGGACGCGCGCCCGCCTACGTCAGCCCGGTCACCGAAGTCCTCGGCCTCCGCCGCCGCAAGGTCGCCGAGGCGATGGAGGCACTGATCGCGGACTTCCCGCCGCCCGGCGGCGTCGACGCCAAGCCCAAGCGGACGTCCGGCGAGCAAGCCGTCGAGGAGCCGCCCGCGCCGCCGCTGCCGGCGGGGGCGATGGACCGGTTCTGGGACCTCATGGGCAACCCGCCCGCGGACCCGTACGCGCCCGGCGCCTGGCGCCGCCCGCCGCGCCGCTGACCACCCGTCGGCCGGGGAAGGAGCACCGACCTCCCCCGGCCGACACGTTCCACCCGCGTCCGCTCCGCCTACCCGACGATCGAAGGCACGTCTCCCGGGTGAACGGAATGACGTAGTGGTCACCAGCCGCACCGGCAGGCCCCTCCGAGTGCCCCTGGCCCGTCGCCGACCGGATCCGCACCTGCCGGCCCCGGCGGTTCGGCGAGGACTCCCTCGGTGCGATGACCGCACGGGTGCCGGTCGTTCCCGACCGCATCGCCTCTGCGTAGATCGTCGGCGTGCCCTTCGGAACGCGTGATACGCCGCGCCCGATGCGGCGGAATTTCCCCTCGCCACGCCCGACCGTGCCCTGTCCTGCCCTGCCTCAGCCGCAGGTCGTATCCGTCGCCGCCCCCGTCAGCAAGTAGCTTGAAGTCGCGCGGTCCACGCACGGGTTGTGGCGGTAGAACGCCACGTGGCCGTCGCCGTTGTACGTCACCAGCGCGGCGTTGGGCAGCTGCCGCTTGAGCCGGGCCGCTGCGACGTTCGGGGTGGCGGGGTCGCGCGTGGTGCTGACGAGCAGCAGGTTCGGGAGCTTCACCGCGTCGAGCGGGTACGCGCGGTCCGGCCCGGGCGCGGCGCAGTCCGCCGCCCAACTCCACACCACGGACGGTCCGAGGACCGGCGCGTCGGCCGCGACGTCGTGGGCGAGGCGGTCGGCTTCGGCGGCGGTGAGGGAACGCCCGTCGGCGCAGTTGATCTCGTAGTAGCCGGCCAACGTCGCGCCCTGGTACGTGCCGTCGTCCGCGCGCCTGGCGTAGGAGTCGAAGGCGCGCAGCATGGGCCGCGCGTCGCCCCCGTACAGCGCGCCGAGGAGGTCGCGCAGCGCGGACCACGACGCCGGGCTGTAGAGGTACGCGGAGACGACGGTGCTCGCCATGCCCTCGTCCAGGGCCCGCTCGCCGACCGGGCGCGGCCGGTCGCCGAGTTGGCCGAGCATCGTGCGCATGCTCGCCGCGGCCGCGCCGGCGCCGCCGGAGAACGGGCAGCCGCGCCGCTGCACGCAGTCCGCGGCGAAGGCCCGGAACGCCGTGTCGAAGCCCACGGCTTGCTCGCGCGCCACGGTGAACCGGTCCGAGGCCGGGTCGACGAGCCCGTCGAGGACGAAGCGGCCGACGCGGTCGGGGTGGGCGGCGGCGTAGCGGGCGCCGAGGTAGGTGCCGTAGGACGTGCCCACGAAGTTGACCTTGTCGTCGCCGAGGACGCTCCGCAGGACGTCCATGTCCTCGACCGCTTCGGCCGTCCCCAGATGCGGCAGCAGGTCGCCCGTCCGCGCCGCGCAGCCTTGTCCGAACTCCTTGAGCACGGCCGCGTTCGCGTCGACCTGGGCGGCGTCCGCGGTCGTCGGGTCGAGGGACTGGATCCGGTCCATCAGCGCCCCGTCCCCGCAGACGACCGGCCGGCTGGCGCCGGTGCCGCGCGGGTCGAAGCCGACGATGTCGTACCGCTTCGCCACGTCGGGCTTCGCAGCGGCCAACCCGACGACCGTCGACCGCACGCCGCTGCCGGGCCCGCCTGGGTTCGTCGCCAGACTGCCGAGCCGCTGCCCGGCGGGTCCGGCCGCGGGGAGCCGGTAGACGGCTATTTGGATCGACTTCCCGCCCGGCGCGGCATAGTCGAGCGGCACCCGCAGATTCGCGCACTCGAGCCGCCGCGCGGCGGACCGGTACGCCGGATCGCTGCTCTTCGCCGTCCCGTCGCCGGTGCAGGGACGCCAGGCCGGCTTCTGCGCCCGGAAGTCGCCCGCGGGCGAGGACGAAGCCCCGGACGGGCTGCCCGCCTCGGCGGGGCCGCCGCCGGGCGGGGCGGCGGCTCTGCCGGCCGAGGACGTGCATCCGGTCGCGACCACGGCGATGGCCGCGGCGGCGGCGAGCGCGGACGAGCGGAGTCGGGCGGCGCGGAAAGGGCGACGGGTCACCGCAAAGACGTATCACCTGCGGCAACCCGCCGCCGGGATCCGCTCCTGCCGGACCCGACGCCCGAACCGCGTGGGGCGGCAGCCGTGCTCAGCGCACCATCGCATGCACCGGGTAGACCTTCGGCTCCGCGTTCGGGACGCCGAGCCGGGTCAGAATCGGCACGATGATCTCGCCGAACTGCCGGAATGCCTCCTCGGACTCCCACACGTCCACGACGAACCAGCCGTTCGGGGTGGGACCGGAGGTGTGCGAGATCAGCCCGGGAACGGGCCAGTCCGAGGTGCTGGTGACGGCCCCGCGGCCACCGGTCACCGCGTCGGCGCTCTGGTCGTACTGGGCCTGAGTCATGCCCGGGATGTCGAAAACGACGGCAACTGCCACGGCGAAGTCCATTCCGAGTAGCGACAAATCAGACTTCCAGTCTCGGCACGTCGCCGGGGGCGGCGCGCGCGGACGTGGGCTGAACGGGAGAGGCGGACGGCCGGGTGGGTGAAGGACGACGGCCGGCGCAGGGAGACCGACGCCCCGGGTATCGGGACAGCACGAGACCCGGCTACCCCCGGGCCGCGTCCTGGTCCTCGCCGAACGCGATCCGCCTCACACGGTCGGCCGCGGGACGGTCCAGGACGACGACCGACGCCCAGCCCCGCGGCGGCTTCCCCGACGCCGCGAGGCGCCGCAGCACCCGCGCCGCGAGGGTGCGGTGCCGGGCGAACCTGCGGGGCGGGACGCAACGGCCGCGCGCCACCTGGCTCTGCCACGCGGTGGCGGCGTCCACGTCGAGGAACAGCACGTGCGCGTTCCGCCCTTGGTGCCGCGCCTCCCACCCCACCCAGGCACGGACCAGCGGCACCGCGCCGAAGTCCTGCACGGCCAGCGGCCCGTCACCGCGCAACCCGGCCCGCATCCGGCGCAGGTGCGCCACCCGCACCACGGGCCGGAACAGCCGGTACGGAATCCACCGCGGCAGCCGCGCCTGGTAGTACAGCCGGGTATGCCGCGAGTCGACCAGCGGCGCCACCGCACACCGCGCCATCAGCGTCGATTTGCCCGCCCCGGGCAGCCCGGCGACGACGAGCACGTCGCGCGGACCGTAACGGAGGACGCCGACGGGATGCGGATGCCCGGCCGCGGCTTCGGCTTCGGCTTCGGCTTCGGCTCCTCCGGCTCCGGCTCCGGGTCCGGGTCCGGGTCCGGGTCCGGGTCCGGGTCCGGGCGCAGCTTCGGCCTCGGCGTCGGCTTCGGCATCAGCCCCGGCTCCGGCTGCGGCTTCGGACTCACCGAGGGACGCCGAGTCGGCCACCGCCTCCGCCCCCGTCGTCCCTACCCGCAGGTCGTACAGCCCCCGCGGCCGCAGCTCACGCCACGGGCCCGAAGCCCCGCCGTCACCGGCAAGCGCGGAACCCGCCCGCGCGTCCTCCCCCGGCAAGCCCCCGGCATCCACCGCCCTCCCCCGGCCACCGCGGACGGTCCGGCCACCCCAGCCGCCAAGGCGGCCATCGCCGCCATCACGGCCATCACGGCCATCACGGCCATCACGGCCATCACGGCCATCACGGCCATCCGAGTCTTCCCCCCGCCCCTCACCACCACCACTGCGTCCCCCTCGCTGCTCCCCCACCCGCATCCGCTCGCCCGCCCCGTGTCCCATGCCGTACCGATCCGTCGCTCTGTCCGCGTAGCGCAGCAGCCTGTCGCGCCCAGCCGTCGACGGACAACCCGGGCGCGTCACGTCACCGGCCGCACCCCCTCCCCACCTGCGGCAACGGCCCCCGCCACGGCCGACGCCGTTCCCGGATCGGTTTGGATGTCGGCTTCGGTGAGTACTGTGCAACGACCAAGGCGCGCGGCCGCGCCTGAGCCGGCCCGCCCCCGTTCCGCCCCGCAGGAGGCCCGGCATGTCCCTCGTCCGCGTTCACAACTTCTCGGTGTCGCTCGACGGCTTCGGTACCGGTGACGGCCAGACCCTCGAGCAGCCGTTCGGCCACGCCGGCACGCGGCTGCACGAGTGGTTCTTCCAGACGCGGGCGTTCCGTGCCATGACCGGCCAGGAGGGCGGTCCGTTCAGTGTCGACGGCGCGCTCGCCGACACGTGGGACGGCGGCATCGGCGCGGAGATCATGGGCCGCAACAAGTTCAGCCCGCAGCGCGGCCCGTGGGAGGACGAGTCGTGGCAGGGCTGGTGGGGTGAGAACCCGCCGTTCCACACGCCGGTGTTCGTGCTGACCCACCACCCGCGGCCGACGCTGGAGATGGAGGGCGGGACGACGTTCCACTTTGTCGACGCGACGCCCGAGGAAGCCCTCAAGCAGGCCCGCGAGGCGGCCGGCGGCAAGGACGTCCGGATCGGCGGCGGCGTGACGGTGGTGCGCGACTTCCTGGCCGCCGACCTGGTCGACTTCATGCACATCGCGGTGGTGCCGATCGTGCTCGGTCGCGGCGAGCGCCTGTGGGACGGCCTGGAAGGCCTCGACGAGCGGTTCGCCATCGAGTCGACGACCACGCCGAGCGGCGTCACGCACCTGATGTTCAACAAGCGCTGAAGCCTCGGCCGGCGGCCACCCGACGAGCGGGTCAGTCCTTCCGTCCGGTGGCCGCCACCGTCACCCCCAGCCCGATCATCGCCATTCCGCCGACTCCGCCGACCATCGCCAGCCGCCGCGGCGACCGTGCGAACCACGTGCGCGCACCCGACGCGGCGAGCCCCCACACGCTGTCCGACAGCACCGCGATGATGTTGAAGACGAGCCCGAGCAGCAGCATTTGCGCGGCCACGTGGCCCTGGTCGCGGTCGACGAACTGCGGGAGCACCGCGCCGAAGAACACGATGGTCTTCGGGTTCGCCACCCCGACGGCATAGCCCTCGCCGAGGGTGCGCAGCGCACCGTGCGTGCCGCCGGCGTTGCCGGTGAAGGCGGCCTGGAGCGCGGTGCGCTGCCGTATCGCCTTGATGCCGAGGTAGACGAGGTAGGCGGCGCCGGCGAGTTTGAGCACGGTGAAGACCAGCACCGAGCGTTCCACGACGGACCCGATGCCGAGCGCGACCGCCACCACGAGGGTGTACGCGCCGAGGGTGTTTCCGACGACGGAGGTGAGCGCGGCGCGGCGCCCGTGCGAGAGGGCCCGGCCGACCACGAAGAGCACGCTCGGGCCGGGCACCACGATGAGGAGGAACGACACCGCCGCGAAGGCGAGAAGACGATCAGCGGACATCATGCGCTCATCGAAGCACGCCGATCCCGCGCTCCGGCAGCGGTTTTCGCGGCCTGTGGAGAGACCGCGGGGCGCGGGCGGCGCGATGCACCGCCCGCGGATCCGTCAGGGTGCCGGGTGCCCGGCGTCGGCCGTCCGCGGGGGGCGTACGACGTCCGCCACGTCCCGGCGCGGCGTCGCCGGCACGTCGACGCCCATGCCCATCCGCAGCACCATCTGCGCGGTGCCGTAGTGCTTGGCTTCGGACGCCGTTTCGATACGCAGGTCGGGGTCTTCGAGCGGCTGGTTGGCGAACGACGCGGCCATGCCGTAGCGGGCGCCGGTGACCAGGACGCGCATGAGCGCCTGCCCGGCGGTCAGCCAGTCGAGCGCGGTGTCCGCGGGCGTTTCGAGGACGGCCAGTGTGGGCCGGCGTTCGAACACCGCGGTGCCGCGGGACGGGATCTCGCGTCCGGCGGCCAGGTCCCGGACGGCCCCGGTGGGGGCGGCTGCGGACGGGCCGAGGCTCGCCGCGGGGACACCGTCGCGCCGGTGGATTTCGTCCGCGGCGGCGACCCAGCGGGCGCGTTCGTCGCGCAAGTGCTCCTCTTCGAGGCCGGTGGCTTCGCGGATGAGGGTCAAGAGGTGTTCGTAGGCCGGTTCCCGGTCCACAATCCGCAGCCAGGTGCCTTCGTCGCGGGCGGCGTCGCGGAGCTGTTCGAGGAGCATGCCGGGTACCGGTGTATCGCGGAACGGGGCGCGGTTGGTGCGGCGGCTGGGCAGCGTCCAGTACAGCGTTTCGAAGCGCGCGTCGGGTGCGCCGTCGACGGCGTGGATACGGGCGACGAAGCCGGGTTCGGCGCCGTCCGGCAGGAGGACCGGCTCGGCGGCGATGCCGGCCGCGGCGTAGCCGAGCCGGGCGGCGAACACCGCGGCGCCGCACGCGATGTGTGCTTCACGGCCGGTCGGGTCGGCGTGCGGCAGCACCCGCCCGGGGTCGACGTGCACTTCGAGATCCGCGCCGTCCCACCGGAACCACCAAGGCTGGGTGTTGTGTTTGGACGGCGCGGACGTCGCCGCCCGCAGGATCTTGTCGCGCTGCTCGGGAGTCAGAGTCGAGGCCACCATGGCGCACCTCCGGGTCCGTGGGGGATTCCATATGCCGGGGGGACGGCCCCGACTCCCAGGGTCGTCCCGGAGGGCCGTTCCGCAGCAGTGACGAAAGTCCCTACGCACGGGCCGAACGGCCCGGCCGCACCGTGCGGAAAGGCCGGCGCCCCGGCCGACCGCCCGGGGGCGGGTCAGTGCGGGCCATGCGGCGGAGCCTGCTGCACCTCGGTGGCGAACACGGCGGCCTGCACGCGGCGTTCCAGTCCGAGCTTGCCGAGCAGCGCGGAGACGTAGTTCTTGACGGTCTTCTCGGCGAGCTGCATCTTCTGCGCGATCTGCCGGTTGGTGAGGCCTTGGGTGACGAACCCGAGGACTTCGCGTTCCCGCGGCGACAGGTCGGCGAGCCGCGGGTCGACGGTGGTGCCGGTGCGGACCCGGTCGAGGACCTTCGCGGTGATGCCGGGGTCGAGGAGTGACTGCCCGGCGGCGACGCGACGGATGCCGTCGACGAGGTCGGTGCCGCGGATCTGCTTGAGGACGTAGCCGGCCGCGCCCGCCATGATCGCCGCGAAGAGCGCGTCCTCGTCGTCGTACGAGGTCAGGATCAGCGCCTGGATGTGCGGGAACCGGGACCGGACTTCCCGGCACACGTCGATGCCGCTGCCGTCCGGGAGCCGCCCGTCGAGGACCGCGACGTCGGGGTCGAGCGCGGGGATCCGCCGGATCGCCTCCTGCGCCGACGCGGACTCCCCCACCACCTCGATGTCCGGTTCCGCGGACAGCAGATCGGCCAGGCCGCGGCGCACGATCTCGTGGTCGTCGAGCAGGAACACCCGGATCGGTGACGTCATCGCGCACTCATCTTCTTCCCACCTCGACCGCGCCCGGCGGGCATGCCGGAGCGGGAGACGGCGAGTGCGCCGCCCCCGGCGGCCAGCTTGGCGCATGCCGGCGGCACGGCCCAGGGTCTTTCGGCCCTGCCGCGGGACATGGGGATCGAGGGGTGGAGTGCGGGGTCAGACCTCGGGTGCTGCCCGTTCCACAGCGGGCGGGGCGACGAGCCGGTATGCGGTGACTTCGACCGGGCGCACCCGGATGGCGTGGTCGCGGCGGCCGCCGACCCACGGGCGCAGCAGGACGCGGTAGCGGTCGAGTTCGGCGGGGTCGGTGACGGCGGTGGCGTAGCCGGTGGCGATGACGCTCCAGCCCGTGCGGGTGGCGGGGTCGATCTCGTCGGCCTCGTAGGCGACGACGACGCCTTGGTCGCCGGCGCCGCGCACGAGGGCGTTGAGGGCGGCGCCTTCGTGGGTGCGGACGACGATGCTGCCGCCGTCGAGGATGTGGTTGACCGGCCGGATCGCGGGCAGCGCGTGGTGGCTGAAGACGATGCGGCCGAAGCCGGCGCGGGCGAGCAGGGCCAGGGCTTCGTCGCGGGTGAGCGGCTCCATGGCGTGCGGGGGCAGGGCGGATTCGGGGGCGGATTCGGGGACCGGTTCGGGGGTCGCGGGCGCGGTGCCGGGGTTGCGGCCGAGCCGGACGCCGGTGGTGGCGGGGCCGGTCATGCGGTGCCCCGGGCGGCGGCGATCACCGCGTAGTCGCCGTCGAGGCGGCGGTAGAGGACGCGGCCGCTGCCGGTGTCCGGGTCCGCGTAGAACAGATGCGGGAGTTCGGCGCGGGTGACCCGGTCGAGGGCGGCGTCGTCGGTGAGGCGCGGCGCGCAGCCGGGGTTGAGGGTCCACGGGATGCCGCGGTTGGGGGTGGGCGGTCCGGCGGAGACTGTGCGGGCGAGCCGGTAGCCGGTCGGTCCGACGCGGTAGACGGCGGCTTCGGTTTCGGTGGCGGGATCGACGAACAGGTGGATGTCGTAGTCCATCGCGTCCATCGTGCGGGCCGCCGTTTCGGGGGAACACCACACCAGGGCGGGGGCTTTCACCCGGCTGATGGTGCCGCTGCCGAGGCGCGCGGCGCGGAGGATGCCGAGGCCGCGGGGGCCTTCCGGCCAGGGGCGGGGCCGCCAGGGGCCGCTGACTTCGGCGATGCGGGCGCGCAGGGCGTCCGCGGCGCGTTCGACGGCGCCGCCGACGCCGGCCGCGGAACGCTGCACGCGGACGCGGCGCCCGTCGACCTCGGCGACGACTTGGGCGATGACCGCGCGGGCGGGTTCGCCGAGCGCGGTCAGGCGTACGCGGACGTTCTCGACCAGGGCGTCGGTGCCCAGGACGACGGGTGCGATCCGGCGGCGGGCCCCGGCGGCGAACCCCTGTGCCACTCCGGTGGCGGCGACGGTGATGTCTTTGACCGACACAGCGCTTCCCTCGACTTTCCCGCGGGCTCGCTCCCCCGCCTACCGGAGAGTGTGCGACAGGACGCCCCGCCACGACAGGGCCTTTCGGCCCGGGACCGCGCGGGATGGCCGAAAGTACACGCCCCGGGTGCCGGCGGAGGGTTGCGGAACGGTCGATCCCGACCGGCAGTGGGGGATCTTTCGACCGGAAATGCTCTCTCGGAGCCGGGAGATTCCGCCCGGCCGGGCCCGCCGAGGCGCCGCCGCGCCGTCCTGAACACCCGTCAGGGCGCGATCCGGCCAGACACGAACGCGGGAGAAGCGGCCCGGCAGAGGGGCGAGACGGGTGACCGTATGCCGACACCCCTCCCGCGAACAAGCCTCTGCCGTCTCGGGCGGGGCGGTCGGCCGGAGCCGGGCGACAACACCACCGGATGAGCCGACGGGCTAGTGCAACTCCCCAGGCACTGCTACGCCGAGAGCCGCGGCAGCCCCGCGGCCCGCCGATGCCGTTCCCGTCGGGAATGCGCCGCGCGACTCGCCCCCAGGCGCCGCCAGGCGGGCCCGTTCCCCATGTCCGACGGGCCACCCCCGCGCACCCGTGGTCGGCCGGAGCCCGCCAAGCCGCCGGAGTCTCACCGAGCCTCGCTTCGCGGCCCTCCCCCTGCACCGTCACGCGGCTTCCTGTGTCCAGCCGCCCGCGGCACGTCCGCCGGCGCGCCGCAGCGGTGCCCGCGGACCGGTCAGGCCCCGGCGACTCGCCGGTGCGTCACCCACCTCGGCCGTGCGGCCCCTCCTCCGCACGCCCTCACGCGGCGCCCGTTTCCCCGCCGATCCGTTTCACCCGCCGCAGCGGTCCGCCGCGAAGGCCCGCAGGAACGTGTCCACTCCCGCCGCCAGGATCGCGTCCAGTTCGGCGGCTTCGGTCGGGCGGGCGCCGTTGAGGGAGCGGGTGAGGACTTCGCCGGTGGTGAGGGCGAAGAAGTGCGCGGCGGCGCGGACCGGGTCGGGCATGTCGAGCCGGCCGGCCGCGCCGAGCAGCGCGAGGCGGCCGGCGAGGGCCTCGGTGATGCGGGACGTGCCGTCGCCGACGACTTCCTTCAGCAGGTCGGGGAAGTGCGCGGACTCGGTGACGAGGACGCGTTGCAGGACCCAGGCGCGCGGGTCGCGGAAGCACACGGCCAGGCGGTGGGCGAGGCCGAGGAGTTCGGCGGTGAGGTCGGCGGGGGCGACCGGCAGGGCGTCGATGGCCGCGAGGCTCGATTCGCGCGAACGGATCGCGGACGACAGGACCATCTCGCGGAAGAGCGTCTCCTTGCCGCCGAAGTGGTTGTAGACGGTCGGCTTCGCGACGCCCGCCTCGGCGGCGATGACGTCCACGCCGGCCCGGTCGTAGCCCTCGCGCGCGAACACCACGAGCGCGGCGTCCAGGATCGCCTGCCGTTTCTCGACCCGGCCGCGGGTGACCGGGCGCGGCGCCTTGGCGTCCGGGCCGGACGCGGTCGGCTCGGCCGCGGGGCGGCTTGGTCGGTCGGCGGTCGGGGCGTCGCGTCGGCTCATGCGGACATGTTACCGTCAGTCCGCAAACTTGAACTTGAGAGTTCAAATTCCCAAACTTCTTCGTTCACTGGAGTTGGCCGATGCCGTCTTCCGCTCCTCCTCCCGACCTCGCCGCGACCGGCCTGCCCCCGGCGGGCACCGACGCGGCGCCCGCCCCGCCCGACCGGCTCGACGCGCCGCTGATCCGCCTGATCCTCGTGCTCGTCCTCGGCGGCCTGATGGCGCTGTTCGACGCGACGATCGTCAACGTCGGCATGCGCACGCTCGGCGAGCACTTCGACGCCCCCCTGCACACCGTCGAGTGGGCGGCCACCGGATACCTGCTGGCCTGCGCCGTCTCCGGCCCCGCGGCGCTGTGGGCGGTCGACCGGTTCGGCGGCCGCCGCGTGTGGCTGCTCGGCCTGGTCGTGTTCACCACGACGTCGGTGCTGGCCGCGCTGTCGTGGTCGGTCGGCGCGCTGATCGTCTTCCGGATCCTCCAAGGACTCGGCGGCGGCATGCTCGAACCGGTGATGCTCACCCTGGTCGCACGCGCCGCCGGTCCCGCCCGCGCCGGGCGCGCGATGGCCGCGATCAGCCTTCCGATCACACTCGGTCCGGCACTCGGCCCGATCCTCGGCGCGGTGATCCTGGACGCGCTGCCGTGGCAGTGGATGTTCCTGGTGAACCTGCCGCTCGGCATCGTGGCGACGGTCCTCGCGCTGCGCTTCGTCCCGGCGGACGGCGACCGCTTCGCGGACGGCGGACGCGCCCGCTTCGACGCACGCGGGCTGGCGCTGCTCGCCCCGGGCTTCGGCCTCCTGCTGTTCGGCCTCTCGCACGCGGCCGGGGACGGCGGCTTCGGCTCGTCCCCGGTGATCGCGGCACTGGCCGGCGGCGTGTTCCTGGTCGGCTGCTACGTCGCGCACGCCCTGCGCAAAGGCGACGGCGCGATCATCGACGTACGGCTGTTCGCGAGCCGCGGCTACGCCGCCAGCGTGGTCGTGATGAGCACCGTCGGCGCGATGATCTTCCCGCTGCTCTACCTGGTGCCGCTCTACTACCAGCAGGCCCGCGGCGAAAGCGTACTGAGCGCGGGCCTGCTCCTCGCGCCGCTCGGGCTGGGCGCGATGATCGGCATGCCGATCGGCGGACGGCTGAGCGACCGGGTCGGCGCCCGGCCGCTGGTCCCGGTCGGCGCCACGGTGGTGGGCCTGGTGATGGTGGTGTTCGCGACCGCGGACGCGGACACCCCGACGTGGCTGCTCGCCGCGGCGACGCTGGTGGTCGGCGCGGGGCTCGGTTTCGTCGGGGCGCCCACGATGTCGTCGATCTACCGCACCGTGCCGCCCGCGTCGGTGTCGAGCGCGAGCGGCGCCGTGATGGTGCTCAACCAGATCGGCGGATCGTTCGGGATCGCGATCGTGACGGTGCTGGTGCAGCAGGGGCTCGACGACGGCAAGACGTCGGCCGCGTACACGGGTGCGTTCTGGTGGGTCGTCGCCGCGGCCGCCGTCGTCGCGGTGGCCGCGGCCACGTCCCTGCCGGGGCGCCCGGACCGCACCCCGGCACGTTGACGGCCGCTCAGCCCGCGGCGTACACCTCGACGCCCTCGACGTAGGTCCGGACCACGGTCGTGTTGCCGATCTCCTCCTTCGGCCCCGCGAACGGGTCGCGGTCCAGGACGGCCAGGTCGGCGTACTTGCCCGGCTCGATGGTGCCGGTCACGTCGTCGAGGTGGTTCACCCACGCCGTGCCGGACGTGTAGGCGCCGAACGCCTGCGCCAGGGTGAGCGACTGCTCCGGGTAGAACGGCTTCCGCGGCGGCGCGTCGGCGCTGCGCACGTTCGGCGCGCCGTCGGGAGTCATGCGGTTGACCGCGACGTGGATGCCCCACAGCGGGTTCGGGCTGCTGACCGGCCAGTCGCTGCCCGCGACGAGCCGGGCGCCGGCCCGGTCGAGGTCGCCGAACGGGTACTGCAGCGCGGCGCGGTCCGGGCCGAGGAACGGGATCGTGAGGTCGTCCATCTGCGCCTCGTGCACCGCCCAGAACGCCTGGATGTTGGCAGCGGCGCCGAGTTCGGCGAAGCGCTCCAAGTCGGCCGGGTCGACGACCTGGAGGTGCGCGAGGTGGTGGCGGTTGTCGTTCGCGCCGTTCGCGGCGCGGGCCTCGGCGATCGCGTCGAGGGCCTCGCGGACGGCGCGGTCGCCGAGCGCGTGGAAGTGCACCTGGAAACCGAGCCGGTCGAGTTCGGTGACCGCGCGGCCGAGCAGGGCGGGGTCGACGAAGCTGAGCCCGGAGTTGGCCGTGGCGCAGCCGCACTTGTCGAGGTACGGGGCGAGCATCGCGGCGGTGAAGTTCTCCGCGATGCCGTCCTGCATGATCTTGACGGACGTGGCCGCGAACCGGCCGAGGCTGCCGCGGCGGCGGCGCTCTTCAAGCTCGGCGATCTGCTCCAGACCGCGCTCGCGGTCCCACCACAGGGCGCCGACGACGCGCGCGGTAAGCGTCCCCTCGCGGGCGGCGCGCAGGTAGACGTCGAAGTTGTCGCCGCTGCCGGCGAAGGCGCCGATGATGGCGTCCTGCCAGCCGGTGATGCCGAACGCGTGCAGCTGCTCCTGGGCACGCAGGAGTCCGTGGTAAGGCTCGTCGGGTCCGGCGGTCGGCATGTACTTGCCGACCAGGTCGGCGGCGCCCTCCTGCAGCATGCCGGACGGGGTGCCGTCGGCCTCGCGCTCGATCCGGCCGTCGACCGGGTCGGGGGTGTCGCGGTCGATCCCGGAGATCTCCAGGGCCTTGGTGTTGACCCAGGCGCCGTGTCCGTCGCGGTTGGTGAGGAAGGCGGGGCGGTCGGGCACCAGTGCGTCGAGCATCTGCCGGGTCGGGGTGCCGCCGGGGAAGACGTCCATCGACCAGCCGCCGCCGGTGATCCACTCGGCGTCGGGGTGCGTGCGCACGTACTCGGCGATTTGGACCAGGTAGGCGTCCAGGTTGCGTTCGCCGGTGAGGTCGCAGCGCAGCAGCTGGTTGCCGGCCGCGACCGGGTGGATGTGCGAGTCCTGGAAGCCGGGGCTCAGGAGGCCGCCGGCGAGGTCGACGATCTCCGTGCCGGAGCCCGCGAGTCCGCGGATCTCGGCGGTGTCGCCGACGGCGAGGATCCGGCCTCCGGCGACCGCGACGGCGGCGTCCACCGGCTCGGTGCCGGTGCCGGTGCCGGTGAAGACCTTGCCGCCCAGGAAGACGGTGTCGGCGGTGTTGCCCACGGAAGTTGCCCCCAACGTCGGCGGACGGCTGAGTCCGCACGGTGTGCCTGACACTCGGAGTCAACCGTTGCGCAACGTTGATGTCAACAGTGATGCGCTCGCGGTTTCGCGGCCTCGATACACTGACCCCACCATGTCGAAGCCCACGTCGGCGCCCTTGCGCGCCAAGCGCGCCGGAAGCCGCCTCTCCCCCGAGCGGATCATCGAGGCGAGCCTTGCCATCGCCGCGCGCGGCAGCGCCGACGCGTTCACCATCCGCCGCCTCGGCGAAGAGCTGGGCACGGACCCCACGGCGATCTACCGGCACTTCCGCGACAAGGACGAACTCCTGCTGTCGGTGGCCGACCGGATGCTCGGCGAGGTGCTGGCGAGCGTCCCCGAGGGGTTGGGGTGGCAGGACCGGATCCGCGCGCTCGCGGATGCGTCGCTCGCCTCGGCGATCAAGTACCCGGTGGTGGCGTCCATGATGGCCAGCCGCACGACGCGACGGGCCAACGAGTTCCGAATCGTGGAGCTGATCCTCGGCGCGGTCACCGAAGCCGGGCTCGACGGGGCCGAAGCGGCGCTGTACTACCGGGTGGTCGGGGACTCGCTGCTGGCGTTCGTGGGACAGAGGGCGGCGTATCTGCTTTTCGACCCGGACGTGCGGGCATCCGACGAGTCGGCGTGGACGGTCGAGTACCGGCACGTCGACGCGAAGGCGTTCCCGCAGATCGGACGACTGGGCACGGAACTGGCGGCGGTCACCCAGGACTCGATCTTCCGGGCGCGGATCGACGGGCTTGTCACGGCGATCGAGCGCCGGGCGAGCGAGAATCACGCTTCGGAGTGACGTAGAGCCGCTTTCGGCACGGCGGTTGGCCGGATCGAGGCGGAGCAAAGTGACGCCGTCGGAGTGATCCGACGGCGGGGGGCGGGGAGGGACACCCGCGACTCCGGCCCTTGGTGGCGGCAGGGGCCCCGGACAGGGATGACCTCCGGCGAGAACAGCGGGCTCGGCGCCAAGCCCCGACGCCGCTACGGCACCGACGAGTTCGGCGAACGCGCGGACCGGTCGCGGGCGGTGATCGATTCGCCCCACGTCCGGGCCGCCCACCGCGGCCCAAGAGCGGACCCAGCCCGGTCGACCGGGCCCGGCCGGGCGGCAAGCACCACCTCCTAATGATGTTGTCAAGCCGCTGCTGTGACCGGGAGTCCGCGTTGGAAGCACTGTCCGTCGCGAATCAGCGCCCACAGGACGTTGACTCTCCGGCGAGCCAGGGCCAGGACAGCCTGG